>NZ_JASONN010000297.1:0-273 GCF_030217285.1 Pauljensenia sp. UMB3104
GCGCCAATGGGCACAACACCACCAATAACAACCAACAACCCTCAAAACACCCGGTCCACAAAACCAGACCAGGCCACCTTCACGGCAGATGAGGCCCATATCAGTGTCGAAGTCGCCTACCACTGCGCCCAGCAAGTCCGAGACGTCTTCCATCAAGACACCCCCGCCCAAGGCCGATGCCTGGCCGCTCGTCTCGTCGAGCGCCTACCAACGTGTCCCATCCCCGAAATCGCTCGCCTAGGCCGGACCCTACGCAAGTGGAAGGACGCCTTC
>NZ_JASONN010000298.1:0-273 GCF_030217285.1 Pauljensenia sp. UMB3104
CAAGGTGGATACCGCCGGAGATGATGAAGAGCGAAAGAAGCAGAGCAATGAACTGAACGTATTCAACACCGACGTCAATCAGCGCTTCATTTCCGATCATGTACACCATGAATGCCAGCGTGGGTAGGCCTAGAACGAGGGCAACCAGAAGCTGGCTGGAGTTACGTTCCCACCACTTGTGTGTGGCGGGGATGATCGGGAAGAGTGCAATGGATGCAAGCATTGCTACGAACGGCAGAAGAGACCACCATTGGAAGGTCATCGGGATCCTTG
>NZ_JASONN010000299.1:0-273 GCF_030217285.1 Pauljensenia sp. UMB3104
GGTTATTAGTATATTATTTTGTAAAATAGGTATACCTAAGTCTACTTGTTGTTCAAATATATTTTTTATATATTAAGGCCTTAGAATAAAAGAAGTAAACTAAGTCTACCTAAGTCTATCTAAATCTACATATACATAAATCTCTGATTTGTTTATATGCTAAAATATTTAGATTTACCAGGAGGAAGTATGTCAGGTAAAGTAGTTAGCTTTAAAATCAACGAAGAAAAGTATGCGATATTAAAAAAGGAAGCTGACGAAAAGGGGTTGTCG
>NZ_JASONN010000300.1:0-273 GCF_030217285.1 Pauljensenia sp. UMB3104
GTGGTGTGGGAATCGGTGCCGACGCAGGTATCCGGGTAGGCGAGCGTGTCTTCGCCGTCCTGGCGTGTGAACACGGTGCGCGCGAGGTATTCGATGTTGACCTGGTGGACGATACCGGTGCCCGGTGGGACGACGCGGAAGTTTTCAAAGGCTCCCTGTCCCCAGCGCAGGAACTGGTAGCGCTCACGGTTGCGTTCGTATTCCTTGTCCTGGTTGGCTTCGAACGCCTCCGGCGTGCCGTACACGTCGATCTGCACGGAGTGGTCAATAACC
>NZ_JASONN010000301.1:0-273 GCF_030217285.1 Pauljensenia sp. UMB3104
TGTTTGCCGCTTCGTAAAGATCCCCTAGGAGCGTCCCGGTCTCGTCCTTGTCGCCAAGGTCCAGGCCTGCCGGGTAGTAGACCTCGTAGTCTGCGTAAACGCTTGCCCCATACTTGGAGGCGATCTTATCCAGGTGGGCAGTGTAGGCGGCTTCGGCCTTCTCGCTCATTTCCTTGCGCTGTGCGCTGGTGATATTGAGCTCGTTAGCAGGGTCTAGGTTGACCCCCTCAACGGCGTCGGTGATGAAGAAGTTCGGGCGGATCGAGTAAGTGG
>NZ_JASONN010000302.1:0-273 GCF_030217285.1 Pauljensenia sp. UMB3104
GAGGACGGCGATGTTCCCCGGCTAAATACTGGTATGGGCGATAAGCCTATGGAGGGACTGAAGGTTCGTGCGTCATATGTGCAGGACGAGGTAGCCCGCAGATTCGATAAGTGGCTGGCTGCAAACAAGGGAGCAACCCAGGATCAGTTCCGTGACGCGCAAAAGCAGATCATGGCGCAGTACGAGGAAGAAAATCCGGGCAAGTCCGCCATTGCTGAAACGGCGTACGCTTTGACCAAGGCCGATGGCTCCTACCAGATTCAGTTCCAGGGG
>NZ_JASONN010000303.1:0-272 GCF_030217285.1 Pauljensenia sp. UMB3104
GGTCACGCCTCCTCCCCTCGTACAAGGGGAGAAGGAGCGCTATTTCGCGCTCGCCCGTCAGTTACGATGTCCGCAGAGGCAATGACCCGAAGGAGTGAGCGCCCATGCTGAAAGAATTCGACGATCTCATATCCACGCTCTGCGCGAACTCTTCAATCATGCGCAAGGAACGAGACGGCAGGCTCTTCTTCACTGTCGCAGTCGCCGCATCAGCACGCGGCACCTAGGTAGGATGGGGATAGCCTGCCTCGATGGCGCAATCGGAGCAGGCC
>NZ_JASONN010000304.1:0-272 GCF_030217285.1 Pauljensenia sp. UMB3104
GGGGGCATCACATCCAGAATCTTCAGGGAGTTTTCCGTGTCCACGACACGCGTGAGACGGGCGCACAGGGCGCCGGCGTCCGCAGCGAGCTGCAGGCGGACTGCTACGCGGGGGTGTGGATGCATTGGGCTTCGAATACTCCCGATCCCGCGACGGGGACGCCCTATCTGAAGACGCCCACCGCCGATCAGGTGCTGGGCGCGCTCCAAACCGCCGAAGCTATCGGTGACGATCGTTTGCAGACCAAGTACCAGGGCACCTCCAACCCGGAG
>NZ_JASONN010000305.1:0-272 GCF_030217285.1 Pauljensenia sp. UMB3104
TTACCGACCTGGCCGAGGCCGAGCGGGTGATTCGTGGGTCGCGCCCGCAGATCGTGTTGGTGGAGACGCCCTCGAACCCGTTCCTGCTGGTCACGGATATCGCTGCGATTGCGTCCCTCACGCACGAGGTCGGCGGCCTGCTGATCGTGGACAACACTTTTGCGACGCCGGTCCTGCAGCGTCCCCTCGAGCTGGGCGCGGACGTCGTCGTGCACTACACGACCAAGTACGTGGGCGGCCACTCCGACGTGGTCGGCGGTGCGTTCATCCTG
>NZ_JASONN010000306.1:0-272 GCF_030217285.1 Pauljensenia sp. UMB3104
GTTCTTCCTGGCGTGGGTGCTGGCCTCGATGACGATGCTCGACACGGGCGGGCGCGTCATTGGCGCGTTCTATCGCTTCCTGCTGGAGCTCTCGCCCGGCATTTTCGCGGTCTACGCCTTCAACGCGCGCAAGTCCCTGAGCGTGCGCACGATTGTCGGCACGATGTGGGGCTTCCTGGCCTCGACCACGATCGGCGGCTTCATCGCCATGGCGGCGCCGACGCTGCGCTTCAAGACGCTCATGTACTACCTGGTGCCGCGCGCCCTGCATT
>NZ_JASONN010000030.1:0-21061 GCF_030217285.1 Pauljensenia sp. UMB3104
AAAGACCTCGACCCCTACCCGGCCACGACACGCCGAACCCCACCGAACACCCCTACACCCTCAAATGCGAAGAGCCAGATTAGGTTCCTCTAGAACCTTAAAATCTCAGCAAAAAACGAGGGGGCGGAGCCGCTTGGCTCCGCCCCCTCGACGCATCTGTCAAGACCGCTGGCTCACTCGTTGCCGCTGAAGTCGGCCACGGCCTCGTCCAGGCCCGCGCGGCGGATGCGCACGAGCGACAGGAACGCCAGGCCGAGCGCCAGAGCGATGCCTAGGCCTCGAACCAGCCAGGACTCGCCCACGAAGATCATCGCCATAGCGGCCAGGACGGGCACCAGGAGCGTGAACGCGTAGCCGATGTAGCGGCCAAACGACGGCATGGGCACGCCGTCGGAATCGGCGACCGACTTGACCATGAAGTTCGGACCGTTGCCGATGTACGTAATCGCGCCGCAGAACACGGCGCCCAGCGAAATCGGGATCAGGTAGTACTCGGGCACGCCCGCGACCAGGGTGCCCTCGCCGCCGGACGCCTTCGCCATCTCGAAGAACGTCATATACGTCGGAGCGTTATCGAGGACGGAGGACAGGCCGCCCGTGAACACGAAGTACGTCATGCGTGTGAGCGGCAGGGACGGGGCGATCTGCTCCAGGTAGCGCAGGGCGGGCGCCATCGTCGAGAAGATGCCGATGAACAGGGTTGCGACCTCCATGATCGGGCCCCACGTGAACGCGTTCTCCTCGAAGCGCACCTTCTTGTCCGAGAGCTTGTAGGACAGGCCCGCGACCGCGAACATGATGATCTCGCGCCACGGCACGAAGCCGGTCCACGAGTGCACGTGGCCCTCGGCCAGCGCCTCGCCGTCCCAGGACGGAGCGAAAGCGACGGACAGGATGATGATCGCGAAGAACAGCAGATTGATTGTGCCGTGTAGGCGCAGGGGCTTGATCTCGCGGTCGTCGGCCTCGATGGAGGCGGTGTCCTCGGAGGCGTAGCGCACGCGGTCGATCGAGTAGTACGTGAGGAGCAGCAGCACCAGGACGAACAGCCATTCCTTCCACAGCGCGAACGTCCACGAGAACGGCACGCCGTGTAGATAGCCGAGGAAGAGCGGCGGGTCGCCGAGCGGAGTCAGTATGCCGCCACAGTTCGCCACAATGAAGATCGTGAACAGGACCGTGTGCACGCGGTGCTTACGTTCCTTGTTCGTCTCTAGGAGCGGGCGGATCAGCAGCATGGCCGCGCCCGTCGTCCCAATGAACGAGGCCAGCAGGCCGCCGATCGCCAGGAAGATCGTGTTGTTACGCGGGGTCGCCTTGATGTCGCCGGCCAAGTGAATGCCGCCGGAGACCACGAACAGCGCGAAGAGCAGCGCGATGAACTGCACGTACTCCACGCCCGTGGCGATGAGCGGGCCCGTGCCCGCCTTCATGAACATCCAGACCGTCGTCGGCACGCCCAGGAGGAGGGCGACGAACAGCTGGGAGGATTCCTTTTCCCACCAGTGCGAGGTCTTCGGGATGATAGGCAAGAGCGCGATGCACGCGAGCATCGCAACGAAGGGGAGCAGGCTCCACCAGGGGTAGGTCATCGGCCAGTCCTTGGTTGACGATAGATACGCTCACCATTTTATGGGGTAGGGAAGGCGGGTGTGGAGCCTTCCGGCAGGTGGGAGTGGCCTCATCGACGAGGCCGGGGCGCGTCCGCGCGTAAGTTTTCGTTGGGCGGACGCGGGCATTGGTGGCCGACGGGTATGCGTGGGCGTGAGTGGGTATGCGTGGGTATGCGTGGCGCCCCGAACAGGACTCGAACCTGCGACCTCTTGCACCGGAGGCAAGCGCTCTATCCGCTGAGCTATCGGGGCAGCTCGGTCAGTTTAGCAGGGTTTCATACATCCACGCGGAACGGTGATGTGTGCCATACTAGTGGGCGTTGCTTGTTTGAGAACTCTCCAGGAGGATCCCATGCGCGTTCATATCGGCACCGATCACGCCGGTTTCGAACTCAAGGAAAAGGTTGTCGCCCACCTGCGCGAGGCCGGTCACGATGTCGTTGACCATGGCGCTCACGCCTACGATGCGCTCGACGACTACCCGCCGTTCTGCATTGAGGCAGCCAAGGCCGTCGTCGGCGAGCCGGGCAGCCTCGGCATCGTCATCGGTGGCTCCGGCAATGGTGAGCAGATGGCCGCCAATTGCGTTGAAGGTGTGCGCGCCGCCCTCGTGTGGTCGGATGCGACCGCGCGTCTGGCCCGTGAGCACAACGACGCGAATGTCGTCGCCGTTGGCGCCCGCCAGCACACCGAAGAAGAGGCTATCGCTCTTATTGATGCGTTCCTCGAGACGCCCTTCAGCGGCGACGAGCGTCACCAGCGTCGCATCGACCTGATGAAGGACTACGAGCGTTCCGTGCGCGCTTGATAGTCGCTCGCGTTCGCGCTGATACAACTGATACATACGAGGCGGGGCCGGTGGATGACCACCGGCCCCGCTTTGTGTGCCGTCTTTCTGGATGCTCGGCAGTTTCGCATGCAATTCCCCGAAGAGTATTTCCAACTTTGGAATTCAATCATTGAGATTCCAACGTTTTGAGTCGTTGTGGGTTTGGGGGCTGAGGGAATTGCATGCGATTTTGTGGGGGCGTGCGCATTGGGCAGTGCGGGGAGAGTTTTGTACCGGTTGAGGCCTTACACGCTGTGTGCCCGGAGAGTTTTGTACCGGTGAGTGTGCCCAGCGTGGCTAGTGTGTGGTGGTTTGCGGGATAAAATTCGCCCTGCGTCGGTTGTTTGTGTCTCGAGCGGGTCTCGACCGGGATAATTTTCTCCCTGCTCGCCTCGAATGGGCTGATTTGGGTGTTTTTTGCTGTGCTGGGAGAGTTTTGTACCGGTGGGCGCCTGTGTGGGGGCGTGCGGGGAGAATTTTGTACCGGTGAGTGTGCCCAGCGTGGCTAGTGTGTGGTGGTTTGCGGGATAAAATTCGCCCTGCGTCGGTTGTTTGTGTCTCGAGTGGGATAGTTTTCTCCCTGCTCGCGTCGATTGGGCTGATTTGGGTGTTTTTTGCTGTGTGGGGAGAGTTTTGTACCGGTGAGTGTGCCCAGCGTGGCTAGTGGGTGGTGGTCTGCGCGAGAAAATTCGCCCTGCTTCGCGTGCCTGCGTAGAACGCGCGAAATTTTTCGCCCAGCGTGCCGAAAACAGGCCAAAATGGGCGATTTTTGCCGCGCTGGGCGAGTTTTGTCGCGGACGGCACCTGCCGCTGGGCGCGCTGGGCGAGTTTTGTCGCGGACGGCACCTGCCGCTGGGCGCGCTGGGCGAGTTTTGTCGCGGACGGCACCCGCCGGTGGCCGTGCTGGGCGAGTTTTGTCGCGGGGCATGCCCATGCGCCCGGCCTACACCCGTCCCACACCCTGCCTGCATCCGGTCCGCACCCGGCCCTCACCGCGGGCCACCCCGCACAGTGGGCCCATAGCCCCAGCGGCGGCAGCCCCTTACCCCTGGCCGGTGAAGGTGAGGTACACGAGGAACAGGTTGAGTGCGACGATGACGGCCGCGATGAGGAAACCTGTGATACGCAGGGGGCGATTGTTGACGTAGTCGCCCATGACCTCACGGTTTGCGGTGAGGCGCATGAGTGGGATGATCGCGAAGGGGATGCCGAAAGACAGGGCGACCTGCGAGACGACGAGCGCCCACGTGGGTTCGGCGCCCGCACCCAGGATGATGAGCGCGGGGATCAGGGAGACGAGACGGCGCACGAGGATGGGGACGCGAATGTGGAGCAGGCCGTTCATGATCTCGCTACCCGCGTAGGCGCCCACCGACGTGGAGGCCAGGCCGGAAGCGAGCAGGCCGACCGCGAAGACAGTGCCGACGATGGGGCCGAGCGTGGAGGAGATCGCGGCGTGCGCGCCCTCGATGGTGTCGGTGCCGCTCTGTCCGGCCAGGGCTGCGGCGGCCAGGAGGAGCAGGCCGATGTTGACCAGACCCGCGATGCTCAGCGCCCAGTAGATGTCGATGCGGGTCGCGCGCAGGAGTCGCGAGAGGTGTCCCGAGGAGTGGCGGGCATCGCCGGTGGAGGGGCCGAGTTCGTCGGCGTCGTGGTCGTTGACGAGTGAGGAGTGCAGGTAGACCGCGTGCGGCATGACGGTCGCGCCCAGCATGGAGGCGGCCACGAGGACCGAGTCGGTTCCCTGGAAGCGGGGGAGGAGCCCGCCGAGCATGCCGGAGGGGCTGGGAGGAGCGACGAAGAGGCCGGCGAGGAAGCCGAGCGTGATGATGATCAGCAGCCCGACGATGATCGTCTCGAATTGGCGCTGTCGTCCGCCGCCCTGGACGAGGAGGAGGCCCATGGAGACGATGCCGATGATGATGCCGCCCCATAGGAGTGAGATCCCGAAGAGGAGGTGGAGGGCGAGTGCACCGCCGATGACCTCAGCGAGGTCGGTTGCTGCGGCGACGATTTCCGCCTGGATCCAGAAGGCGATGCGCGCGGGCTTAGACATGCGGTCGCCGAGCAGGGTGGGCAGGGACTTGCCGGTGACGAGGCCGAGCTTGGCGGAGAGGTACTGGATGACCATCGCGAAGATGTTCGAGGCCACGAGAACCCATACGAGCAGGTACCCGTAGCGCGCGCCCGCCGTGATGTTGGCGGCGACGTTTCCTGGATCGACGTAGGCGACGGCCGCGACGAAGGCGGGGCCGAGGAGGGGGATGAGCTTGTGGCGCTGCTCGGTGTCTGTGGTGGTCACGGGTGTTCCTCACTGCTGACGAAAAACGTTCGGTTGCCCGAAACTTTACTCGTCTTGAGGCCGACGGGGCGGGGGAGGGGCAGGGAATGGGACGCGCATGTGGCCAGGTTTTCATTCACGGACCTGGGGAGAGTTCGCGGATGGGAGCAAAAACCCCGTAGTCTAAAGGGGTGACTCCTGAAGAACTTGCTACTCTCATCCGCGCGACCCTGCTGGACGCTGCTGCCGCCGGTCGCATTTCGATCGACCCCTCGTTGGTCCCCGACCCCGTGACCGTGGAGCGCCCGCGCGTGCGCGAGCATGGCGACTGGGCGACCAACGTCGCGATGCAGCTCGGTAAGAAGGCCGGCATGGCGCCGCGCGAGTTCGCGCAGATCCTCGCCGATGACCTCGCCGCCGCCGACGGTATCGACTCCGTCGAGGTCGCTGGCCCTGGCTTCATCAACATCCGCCTGGGCGCGGGTGCAGCCGGCGAGCTGGCTCGTACCATCGTCGAGGCCGGTGCCGCGTACGGCCGCAACGAGACCCTCTCGGGCCGTTCGATCAACCTCGAGTACGTGTCCGCGAACCCGACCGGCCCCGTGCACCTGGGTGGTGCCCGCTGGGCCGCTGTCGGTGATTCGCTTGCCCGCCTCATGGCCGCCTCCGGCGCAGCCGTGACCCGCGAGTACTACTTCAACGACCACGGCTCGCAGATCGACCGCTTCTCGCACTCCCTCTATGCCCGCGCCATGGGCCGCGAGGTCCCCGAGGACGGATACGGCGGCCAGTACATCGCCGACATTGCCGACCAGGTCCGCGCTGACGCGCGCGCGGCCGGCGAGCCCGACCCGATCACCCTGCCCGAAGAAGAGGCCATTGAGGTCTTCCGCGCTCGCGGCGTCGAGCTGATGTTCGCGGAGATCAAGGAGCGTCTGCACACCTTCCGGGCAGACTTCGACGTGTTCTTCCACGAGGAGTCCCTGCACACCTCCGGCGCGGTTGCCGCGGCGATCGAGCGCCTGCGTGAGCGCGGCGAGATCTTCGACGAGGGTGGCGCGGTGTGGCTGCGCACGACCACCTACGGTGACGACAAGGACCGCGTCCTCATCAAGTCGGACGGCCAGGCCGCGTACTTCGCGGGCGACGTCGCCTACTACCTCAACAAGCGTGAGCGTGGCGCCGATGCCGCCATCTACCTGCTGGGTGCCGACCACCACGGCTACATCGGCCGCATGATGGCCATGTGCGCCGCGTTCGGCGACAAGCCGGGCGAGAACCTGCAGATCCTCATCGGCCAGCTCGTCAACCTCGTCAAGGACGGCGAGCCCGTGCGCATGTCCAAGCGCGCCGGCACGATCGTCACCCTCGACGACCTCGTCGATGCTGTGGGCGTGGACGCCGCGCGTTACGCCCTCGTGCGCGTGTCGATGGACACGCAGGTCGATATTGACCTGGACCTGCTTTCGCAGCACTCCAACGACAACCCGGTCTACTACGTGCAGTATGCGCACGTGCGCACCTGCAACGTGGCCCGTAATGCCGCCGAGCACGGCGTCACCCGCGACGCCGGCTTCGACCCGGCTGCCCTCGACTCCGAGGCCGACGAGGCCCTGCTGGCCGCCCTCGCCCAGTTCCCCGCGCAGGTTGCGCAGGCGACCGAGCTGCGCGAGCCGCACCGCATCGCCCGCTACCTCGAGTCCCTGGCTGCGACCTACCACGCCTGGTACGGCCAGTGCCGCGTGACGCCTCGCGGCGACGACCCGGTCGAGCCCGGCCACGTCGCCCGCCTCTGGCTCAACGACGCGGTCACCCAGGTGCTGCGCACCGGCCTCGGCCTCCTCGGCGTGAGCGCCCCCGAGAGGATGTGAGCTGGTGAGCGAGACGGCAAGCGTCGCTACCCTCACCTGCCCGACCCCCGATGAGCGCCCCGACCTGTGGCCGTGGAGCGCTTCTCGGGAGGACGGCGTGCTGCGCGTGGGAGGCGTCGACCTGACCAGCGTCGCCGCCGACTTCGGCACGCCCACCTTCGTGCTCGACGTCGAGGCCATGCGCGGCCGCGCCCGCGTGTGGGCCTCGGCGATGGCCGAGGAGTTCTGGGACGGCTACGGCATGAACGGCGGCGACGCCTTCTATGCTGGCAAGGCCTTCCTGAGCGCCGACGTCGCGCGCCTCGTCGCGGCCGAGGGCCTGGGTATCGACACCGCCTCGCTCGGCGAGCTGAGCCTGGCCCTGCGCGCGGGCGTGGACCCCTCGCGCATCGGCCTGCACGGCAACAATAAGTCTGACGCGGAGATTCGCCTCGCCCTCGAGGCTGGCATCCACCGCATCTTCATCGACTCCATGGACGAGGTTCGCCAGATCGAGCGTATCGCCGCTGACCTCGGCGTCGTCGCGCCCGTCATGGTGCGCCTGAAGTCCGGCATCCACGCGGGCGGCAACGAGTACATCGCGACCGCCCATGAGGACCAGAAGTTCGGCCTGTCCCTGGCCACCGGCCAGGCGTACGAGGCCGTGGTCGCAATCAAGGACGCGCCTCACCTGGACTTCCGCGGGCTGCACAGCCACATCGGCTCCCAGATCTTCGGGACCGAGGCCTTCGCCGAGGCCGCGCGCATCGTCGTCGACTTCGCGGCGCGTGTGAAGGCCGAGCTCGGCCTGGACGTTCCCGCGATTGACCTGGGTGGCGGCGTCGGCATCGCCTACACGGGCCAGGACCCGGTCCCAACCTCACCGGTCGAGGTCGCTCGCGCCCTGGCGGAGGTCGTGCGCGAGCGCTGCGCCCACCACGGCCTGCCGATCCCACACGTGTCCGTCGAACCGGGCCGCTCCATCGCGGGCCCCTCGATGGTCATGCTCTACCGCGTCGGCGTCGTCAAGGACGTCTCGTTGGAAGACGGGGGAGTGCGCCGCTACGTGGCGATCGACGGCGGCATGTCGGATAACATTCGCCCGGTTCTCTACGACGCGGTCTACACGGCGACGCTCGCGAACCGAGACCCAGCCGATGCCTCGTCCCTGGTGCGCTGCCGCATCGTCGGCAAGCACTGCGAGAGTGGTGACATCATCATCCGCGACATCGACCTGCCGGCTGACATCGCGGGCGGTGACCTGCTGGCCGTCCCGGCAGTGGGCGCGTACGGCTACTCGATGGCCTCGAACTACAACATGCTGACGAAGCCCGGCGTTCTCGCCGTCGAGGATGGGGTCGCCCGCTGGTTCATCCGCCCGCAGACGGTGGATCACCTGCTGGCCCTCGATGCCGGCCTGGAGTAAACACCGGCCTGGAGTAAACAGAGTGCGAGACGGGGAGTGCCTGCGGGTGCTCCCCGTTTTGTGCGCCCCGTTTTGTGCTCCCCGTTTCGTGCTCCCGGTGTGCCATGTGCTCCTGGTGTGCCATGTGCTCCCGCTCGTGTGCTCCCCGTTTCGTGCCCCTCTGGCCTGCATTCCCCCAAATTTCGCACGTAATTCCCGTCCCACTATTTCGAATTTTGAAATCGAGCCGTTGGAATTGCAACGTTTATGGGCCTGCTCGAATTTTGACCAAAGGAAATTATGTGCGAGATTGAGGGGGTGGGAGCGCTCTTGGGAAACGAGCTTAGGTAAGCCTAGGTTTTGTTGTTACTGGCAAACTCTAGGATGATGGGCGTAGCTGCCAATGCAGCCGAAATCCTGACAGTGACAAACGAAAGTCGAGGAAACATGCGCCGCATCGCCGCACGCATCGGTCTCGTCGCCGCCCTCGCCCTGTCCATGGGCGTGGCCGCGGTGAACGCCCCCTCCGCGCGAGCCGAGGAGCCCGGCCTCGTCTCTGCGCCTCGCGCCGACAATGACGAGATGAACTACGCGATCAACCTCGCGGGCACCGATCCCGAGGAGCTTCAGCGAGCCCTCGCTCTCGTCCCCGGGGCGGGCGGTGCTGCCCTGGCCTCGTACCCAGAGATCGGGACTTTCTTCGCGCAGAGTGCCACGCCCTCGTTCGCGCCCGACCTGGCCGCCGCCCTGCGGCAGGCCGGCATCGCGATTCACTCGATTGGACCCACCCGCGTGGCTCCCGTCCTGTACTACGAGCGCGTCGAGCTACCCACAGACAAGAAGGACAAGGGCCCGCAGTCCGGCGTGGCAGGCGGGCTGACCTCCATGCGTGAGGAGAGCGCGAGCGCCGCCCCCGCTGGTACAAACGAGGAGGTTTTCAACTGGGGTGCGGTCGCCATGCATGCGCGCGAGGCTGAGGCCGTGAATGTCAAGCGTGCGCCGGTGACCGTCGCCGTCGTTGATTCCGGCGTTGAGGACACTCATCCGGACCTGGAGGGGCGTGTTGATACGTCGCGTTCCGTGAAGTGTTCGGTCAATGGTGTTGCGACGCAGGACTTTTACGGGTGGCGCGACGAGTTCTATCACGGCACGCACGTCGCGGGCATTATTGCCGCCAATCACAACGATATCGGCATTGATGGTATTGCTCCGGAGGCGAGCATTGTCGCCATTGAGGCGACGAACGATAATCGTCTCATCTACCCCGAGTACGTGACGTGCGCGTTCATGTGGGCCGCGAGCCATGGGGTGGACGTCGTGAACAACTCGTACTCGATGGATCCGTGGGTGTATTGGAGCCCGACCGATCCGGAGCAGGCGGCGGGCCTCGAGGCAGCGACGCGGTCGATCAAGTACGCGCAGGATAAAGGTTTGGCCGTGATCGCGGCGGCCGGTAACGAGGGCGTCGACATTGACAATCCGACGGTCGACAACGGGTCTCCGACCGACGTGCCCACGCCGACGAAGAATAGGGCTGTGAACGGCGGTATCCGCGTTCCTTCCATGCTTGATGGTGTCGCGCAGGTGAGCGCGGTTGGCCAGGCCTATAACGTCAAGCCCGGACTGTCCCTCGGTCGCGCCGAGTTCTCTAACTACGGCGACACGATCGATTTTGCTGCTCCGGGCGACCAGATTTACTCCACGGTTCCCCTGCTGTTCTACCCGAGCGGTTACGCGGTAGCTGACGGCACGTCTATGGCGACGCCGCACGTGTCGGGCATCGCGGCCCTCATCAAGTCGGTGCATCCTGAGCTCACCGGCGCGCAGGTCATCGACCTCATGAAGAAGCAGGCGGCGGCCAATTATGGACGCCTCAACGCGCCCATCGATGGCAGGGAGTACCGCGGTTACGGCTTCCTCGATGCGCTCGATGCGGTGACGTCCGGAGTGGATCAGATTGACGAGGCCAAGGCTGGCGCGTGGGTGAAGGACGCGGTCGGCTGGTGGTACCGCTACGAGGATGGCAGCTACCCGGCGTCGATGAGCGCTCAGATCGACGGGGCGACCTACCGTTTCGACGCGCGCGGCTACATGGTGACCGGATGGGCCTTTGACGGGGGCCAGTGGTTCTACCACGGTGCTTCGGGCGCGCAGGTGGCAGGCTGGGCCAACGTGAACGGCACCTGGTACTACCTGGATCCCGCCTCGGGCGTGATGGCGACGGGGTGGGTGTTCGTCAGTGGCACGTGGTACTACCTGGGAGCGTCGGGTGCGATGGCGACCGGCTGGGCCTACGTCGATGGCGCCTGGTATTACCTCGCGCCCTCCGGCGCGATGGCGATCGGCTGGCTGCATGAGGGCGGCTCCTGGTACTACTTGGATCCCGCGACGGGAGTGATGGTCACCGGTAGCCAGCAGGTGAACGGCGTGGCCTACACCTTCGGGCCGGACGGGCGCATGCGCTAACTGGCGGCGGTGAATCGTCGCGGTGGGGCCGGGCATCTGCGGGTGCCCGGCCCCACCGTCTTATCATGGCTCTGGAGCAGCCTTGTCCCGAGGCCGGGGTGCTATTGTCACGCCTTCCGTGCGAGGGTAAGCGGGGGAATGATTACCCGAAATTCTCGTCATTTATCGAGGTGTTGGCGGAGTTAAGCGGTGCTAAATTGTGGCGAGTGACAAACTAAAGCATGATAGTTCTGATGAGTACATTGCCGTACTCGCCAGACCCACAACCGAAAGTCGAGGAACCATGCGCCGCAATGTTGCACGCATCGGGCTCGTCGCTGCCCTCGCCCTCTCCATGGGCGTGGCCACAGCGACCGCCCCACCCACCCGGGCCGACGACCACACCGGCCTCATCGCGCCTGCCCGCGCGAGCGCCGGCCTGATGAACTACGCGATTAACCTGAGCCCGCAGGCCAGCGCCGAAGATTTCGCGCGCGCGACCTCGCTGGTCGCTTCCGCGGGGGGCGTCGCCCTGGCCTCGTACCCGCAGATCGGAACGTTCTTCGCCCAAAGCGAGTCGGCCTCGTTCGCCCCGGACCTGGCCCAAGCCCTGGCGAAGGCCGGTATTTCTGTGCATTCGGTGGGCCCGACGCGCGTGGCCGCCGTGCCCGAGGGCGAGCGTCAGGCCGCTCCCGACCCGCAGCCCGGACCGCAGTCCGGGGACGCGGACACCGCGCAGTCCGGTGCCCAGTCGGGTGCGCAGTCCGGGGCTCAGTCGGGCGGACCCGCATCCCTGCGCGGCGAGAGCGCGACCGAGGCCGATAAGCCCGAGGAGGTCGTCAACTGGGGTGCTCAGGCGATGAGCGCTGCCGATGCGGCAGCCGTGCCGATCGCGCACGCGCCCGTCACCGTCGGCGTCATCGACACGGGTATCGACGACACGCACCCCGACCTCGTGGGACGCGTCGACACCTCACGGTCAGTCTCGTGCGCGCACAACGGCATCGCCTCCCAGGCCTACGGTTCCTGGCGTGACGACTACTTCCACGGCACGCACGTCGCGGGCATCATCGCCGCCAACCACAACGGCATCGGCATCGACGGTATCGCCCCGACCTCGACCCTCGTGTCCATCAAGGCCGCGAACAGCGAGCAGCTCATGTACCCCGAGTATGTGACCTGCGGCTTCATGTGGGCCGCCAGCCACGGCGTCGACATCGTCAACAACTCCTACTCGATGGACCCCTGGGTCTACTGGAGCCCCAGCGACCCCGAGCAGGCCGCCGGCCTCGAGGCAGCGACCCGCGCCATTGCCTACGTGCAGGGTAAGGGTCTGGCTGTCATCGCCTCGGCGGGCAACGACGGCATGGACAACGACAACGTCACGACCGACAGTGGATCGCCGACCGACCTCGACACCCCGATCAAGGACCGCCCGGTCAAGGACGGCGTGAAGGTCCCCGCCATGGTCGAGGGCGTCAGCCAGGTCAGTGCCGCCACGCGCACCGACGTCGAGACCAAGCCCGAATGGTCGAACCTCAAGCGCGCCGACTTCTCCAATTACGGAAAGAGCGTCGACTTCACCGCGCCGGGCGAGGACATTTACTCGACCGTGCCCACGGCGATCTTCGCATCCGGCTACGCCAAGACCAGCGGCACCTCGATGGCCGCACCCCACCTGACGGGCATCGCCGCGCTCATTAAGTCGATCCACCCGGGCTTCCAGGGCAAGCAGATCACCGACCTCATGCGCAAGCAGGCCGCCATGGAATACACGCGCCTGCAGGAGCCCGAGGACGGCAAGGAATACCGCGGCTACGGTTTCATCAACGCGCTGACCACCATGCGCCGCGATCAGCCCCAGCCCACCGTGACGACCCTCCAGTACCGGGTCGGCAAGGGGGAATGGAAGGACCTGGATGGAGCGACCCTGCCCGCCGGCCCCGTCACCTTCTACACCGAGGCCAACGCACCGATCAGCCACCTGCACATGGATGTCGCCTCCCTGACCAGCGTCGACCGCGACGGTTCGGGCAAGTACGGTGACTCAGCCGTCGGCGTGTCCGCTGAAAACGTTGACCTCTCCTCACTCCTGCCCGAGGGCACCGACTCCGTGACCGCGCGCGTCCAGGTGAGCGCCACCGGCATCAACTTCGACCGCCAGGCCGACGACGACACGGGCCGCGAGGCCGTCTTCACCGTCTCGCGCGACCCGAACGCCGCGGCGCAGCCGACGCCCGCGCCCGACACAACGCCCGCGCCCGCTGGCCCCGCCAAGGCTGGCATCACCGCCCCCGCGCGCGCCGCCGAGCAGCTGCCCGCCAACTACGCGGTCAACCTGCCCAAGGGCACCGATAACGCCACCTTCCAGCGCGCCGCGGCCCAGGCCTCGTTCCTGGGCGGCCTGGTCCTGTCCCAGTACCCGGCCTTCGGCACGTTCTTCGTGCAGGCTGCCTCGCCCACCTTCTCGCCCGACCTGGGCGCCGCGCTCGTGAAGGAAGGCATCAGCTACGACTCGATCGGCCCGACCCGCCAGGCACCCGTCGGCGGCAACGAGGCCGTGGTCCCCGTTCCCTACGAGACCCGAGTCGCGGCGGACGCGGCGCTCGCGGCCGCACCCCACTCCGAGGGCGCTCAGGGGGCTCAGAGCGATCAGGACGCGTCCCTGACCCCGGACCCGCAGACGGGCAACGGATGGCACCTCCAGGCCCTGCACGCCCTTGAGGCGCAGGACGTGGACGTCATGCGCGCCCCCGTGACGGTGGGCATCATGGACCAGTCCGTGGATGACACCGTGCCGGACCTGGCTGGACAGGTCGACTACGACAAGTCCGTGGCCTGCAACGTCAACGGCGTGCCCAACCGCGACCCCGACGCGTGGCGCTGGGACGACGCGACCCACGGCACGCACGTGGCCGGCTCGATCGCCGCGAAGCACGACGGCGTGGGCGTGGATGGCGTGAACCCGACCCTGCGCATCGCCGCGATCAACGTGGCCTCGCGCAACGGTGGCTTCTTCTACCCCGAGTACATCGCGTGCGGCTTCGTGTGGGCCGCCGACCACGGCATTTCCGTGACCAACGGCTCGTACTACGTCAACCCGTGGAAGTACTGGATGCCGAACGACCCCGAGCAGGCCGCTGGCCTGGAGGCCGTGCAGCGCGCGGTCGACTACGCGACCTCGAAGGACGTCATCAACGTGGTGGCCGCCGGCAACTGGACGACGGACCTGGATAACCCGCCTGCCACCGACGATTCGTCGCCGGGCGACACCTGGGGCGCGTATGAGCGCGATGTGAAGGGCGGCGTCTACATGCCGTCGATGCTGCGCGGCACGCTTGCGGTGTCCGCCCTGCAGCTGCCCGAGGGCGCTGACCCCGCCACCGGCGTGCTCGAGCCGACGTCCTGGTCGAACTGGGGTGCGAACAGCATTGATTTCGCTGCCCCCGGCGCGAAGATCTACGCTCCGCTGACGAGCTGGTACGGCAAGGCCTACGGCAACCTGTACGGCACGTCGCAGGCGTCGCCCCTGGCGGCCGCCGTGATCGCGACGCTGCGCCAGGTCCACCCGGAGATGAACGCCGAGCAGATCATTGCCCTGGCGAAGAAGCAGGCGGGCGATCCGGCGAACTGGAACCGCTTGAAGCCCATGGAGGGCCACGAGTACCGGGGTGCGGGCCTGCCCAACGCCCTGGACGCGGTGCTCAAGGATCAGGCGAAGCCCGTCATCGGCAGCGTCGAGTACTCGACGGATGGCGCCACGTGGCAGCCGCTGGCGGGGGAGAGCGTCGCCGGGCGCGTGTCCATCCGCGTGACGGTGACCGGTCCGGTGACCTCGGCGCGACTCCTCGTCGGTGAGCGTGAGGTCGCGATCGGCACGGGCAACGGCGCCTTCGAGGGTAACTCGGTGATGCTGCAGGCCGACGGCGTGGACGTCTCCCACCCGAATGGGACGGGACGCTTCGCGGGTGCTGCGACGGTCACGGTCGAGGCCATGGGCCGCAACAACGATGCCCGCGCCGACGACGACGCGACCCTCCAGGTTCCCTTCACGGTCAGCCCCGACCAGGTTGGCCCCGACGAGGCCCGCTCGGGCCGCTGGGTCTCCGGCGCGTTTGGCTGGTGGTGGCGCTACGAGGACGGCACGTACCCGACCTCGACGCAGCTGCGCATTGACGGGGCGATCTACCGCTTCGACGCGCGCGGCTACATGGTGACCGGCTGGGTCAGCGAGGGCGACCACTGGTTCTACTACGGTCCCTCCGGCGGCCAGGCCGCGGGCTGGGTGAAGGTACATGGGACCTGGTACTACCTGGATCCCATCAGCGGAGAGATGGCCAGCGGGTGGACCAAGGTGCGCGACACCTGGTACTACCTGGCGTCCTCGGGTGCCATGCGCACCGGCTGGATGCGCGAGGGTTCCACCTGGTACTACCTGGCTGACTCCGGCGCGATGGCCACGGGCTGGGCGCGCGTCGGCTCCTCCTGGTATTTCTTCGCCCCCTCCGGCGCGATGAGCGTCGGCTGGGTGAAGGACGGCGGCTCCTGGTACTACCTGTCCTCCTCCGGGGCGATGGTGACCGGGGCACGCTGGATTGACGGCACGCGCTACGTGTTCGATCAGTCGGGTCGCCTCCAGGAGTAGGCGTTACGAGGCCGGGGTTCCTTCCCCGGTTGAGCGTCCAGGGGCCGCGCACGAGTTCTCGTGCGCGGCCCCTGAGCGTTGCGCGTGGGGATGGCGCGTTCGAGGAGTGGGTGGCCTGCGCGATAGGTGCGTGGCCGTGTATGAGAGGGGCTTTTCGCGGGTGTGGCGACTGCGCCGTTGTCCTTGTATTTCGGCGGGATTTTTCAAGTGAATGTGGCTGGTGACAAACATGCTGATAATTGTTTTTGCGCGCACAAAGATGTGTGCGTGACAGTGACAAGTGAAAGATGAGGAACCATGCGCCGCACCGTTGCACGCATCGGCATCGCCACCCTCGTAGCCTTCGCGATGGGCACAGTGACGATACCCCCACCCACTCGAGCCGACGATCCTCCCGTCGGCATCATCGCGCCCGCCAGGGCGAGCGCCATCTACATGAACTATGCCATCAACCTGAGTGACGTTGGCACTGATGCCATGAATCGGGCCGTCGCCCGCTTGCCGTATCATCAGGCCGCGATTCTGGCCGGTTACCCGCGTTACGGCACGTTCTTCGCGCAGAGTAATTCGCCGACGTTCGCGCAGGACCTGGCGCAGGATCTGGCCCGCGAAGGCGTCGGCGTCCACTCGATTGGTCCGACGCGCACGCAGGAGCTACCCGAGTCGGATCGCATGGAGCTGCCGCCCGAGGGCTTTGACCCCGATGCGGAGCCCACCCCCGAATCGGGCAGTCAGAGCGGTTCTCAGAGCGGTGACGAACCGGGAACGGTAGCCGCCGAGAACATGGCCACGTTGGATGAGGACATTGCGCCCACGGGAGGGGCGTACGAACAGCTGACGAACTGGGGGAGCGTCGCCATGCACGCGGCCGAGGCCGCCGCGGTGGCGGTTCCGCATGCTCCCGTCGTTGTGGGCGTTATCGACACGGGTGTGGATGATCGCCATCCCGACATGATCGGGCGCGTGGATTCGCATCATTCGGTGTCGTGTACGTGGAATGGCATGCCTAACCAGGAGTATGGCGCGTGGAAGGACTATGACTCTCACGGCACGATGGTCGCCGGCATTATTGCCGCTAACCACAATGGTTACGGTATTGACGGCATCGCTCCCGATTCGACGATCGTGTCGATCAAGGCCGCTGATGCCCAGCGCCACACGTACCCGGAGGCGTTGGCGTGTGCGTTCACGTGGGCCGTTAATCACGGCGTGGATATCGTGAACAATTCGTATGTGATGGGCCCGTGGCGCTACTGGGATGCGTCGGACCCTGAGCAGGCGGCGGGTTTGGAGGCGGCGACGCGCGCGATTACGTTCGCTCGCAGTCAGGGGGTCGCGATTTTCGCGGCTGCCGCCAACGATGACGCGGACAATGATCACCCGGCGGGCCAGGATCTTCCCCACGACGGTGCGGATCTGGCCTCGACGCGCGGGAAGCGCGGCGTGATGGTCCCCCAGATGATTGAGGGGGTCAATCAGGTCAGTGCGGTCGCCCGCCAGGGGGTGGTGTCGGAAGGCATGCGCGAGGTGTACTTGCGTGCCGACTTCTCGAACTACGGGAAGAGCATTGATTTCGCCGCGCCGGGCGACGATATTGAATCGACGGTCCCCAATGACGTGATGCCGGCGCACTACGCCAACGGCGGCGGAACGTCTTTCGCTTCTCCGCACGCGGTGGGTGTCGCCGCGCTCATCAAGTCGGTGCATCCGACGATGACGGGTGATCAGATCGTGGACCTGATGCGTAAGCAGGCGGCGATGAACTACGACCGGTTGTCCGCGCCGAAGGATGGCAAGGAGTACCGCGGCTATGGGTTCCCGGATGCGTTGGACGCGGTGCTGCGCGACCAGCCTCGGCCCTCGATCATGATGGTGAACTACCGTGTCGCCGGTGGCAGCTGGACGAGTGTGGACGGCGCGGTTCTGCCCGCGGGCCCGGTGGATATTCAGACTGTGGTGACTTCTCCGGTGACGAATGTGCACCTGGATGTTGCGGGGCTGGCCAGCGTGGACCGCGCGGGGTCGGGACAATTCCTCGACGATGCGTTGACGGTGACGCTGGAGGGCGTGGACCTGTCCTCCCTGATACCCGAGGGCGAGGCCTGGGTTCGCGCCCGCGTGCAGGTCAGCGCGAGCGGCAATAACGCTGATCCGCGCGCCGACGATGACGAGTTCCACGAAGCGACGTTCACGGTGGCGCGCGACCCGTCGGCGGTGCCCACGCCGCAGGAGCCGGATCCGGGTGCGGAGCTGAGTCCCGGCGAGCCTGTCCTGCCCGGGATCACGTCACCGCAGCGCACGAGCGCTCAGCTGCCCGCCAACTACGCGGTCAACTTGGCGCAGGGCACGGATCACGCGACCTTCCAGCGGGCTCTCGCCCGGGCCTCGAACCTGAAGGGTCTGGCGCTGGGACAGTACCCCGAGTTTGGGACGTTCTTCGTGCAGTCGGCGTCCCCGACGTTCGCGTTCGATTTGGGTGAGGCCCTGGCTGGTGAGGGGATCCGGTTTGACTCGATCGGCCCGACTCGCGAGGTGCCGGTCGGTGGCAACGAGGCCGTGGTTCCTCTCGATTACGAGGCGCGCGTGGCTGCGAACGAGGCGGTGGCCGCTGCGCCGGGCAGTACGGGTGCGCTCGGGGTGACCTCGGTTGAGGACGCCGCGGCGGCCTCGAGCGACCAGGCGGACGCTGGGTGGAAGCCCGACCCGCAGACGGGGAACGGGTGGCACCTGCAGGCGCTTGGGGCTCTGGAGTCTCAGGGCGTGGATGTCATGCGTGGGGATGTGACGGTTGGCATCCTCGACCAGGGGGTGGATGACACTATCGCCGACTTGGCGGGCCAGGTGGATCCCGACAAGTCCGTGTCCTGCTCGTTTAACGGCATCGCGAGCCGCGACCCGTCGGCGTGGAGGCGCACGACGTCCACGCACGGTACGGCCGTGGCCGGGGCGATAGCCGCCAAGCACGACGGGCACGGCACCGACGGAGTGAATCCGACGCTGCGCATCGCCGCAATCAATGTGGCCTCCGCGAACGGTGGCTATTTCTACCCCGAGTACGTGGTGTGTGGTTTCGCGTGGGCCGCGAACCACGGTATTTCGGTGACGAATAGTTCGTTCCGCCTCGACCCGTGGATGTACTGGCTTCCCCGCGATGGTGAGCAGGCCGCCGGCCTCGAGTCGGTGCGCCGCGCTATCAACTATGCGGCCTCCCACGATGTCATCAACGTGGTGGCGGCAGGAAACAACGGGTTTGACCTGGATAACCCGCCGTCGCTGGACGACCAGTCGCCCAACGACACGTGGAAGCCGCAGGAACGCCGAGTCTACGGGGGCGTGCTCGCGCCCGCCATGCTCGACAACGTCGTCCCCGTGTCTGGCCTGGCTCGCACCCAGGGGGCGGACGGCCAGGCGGGCGCGCTGGAGCGGGCCTCGTGGTCGAACTGGGGCGCACGCACCATCGCTTTCACCGCGCCCGGGCAAGACATTTACGCCCCCATGCCCTCCTGGGCGGGGGACGCCAACGCGATGACGAGCGGCACGTCGATGGCATCACCCCTGGTGGCAGGCGTGCTGGCAACCCTGCGCCAGGTGCACCCGGACATGAACGCCTCGCAGATTCTCGAACTGGCGCGCAAGCAGGCCAGTGATCCCGCGAACTGGGATCGCCTGGTGGCTCCCGACGAGAACCACGAGTACCGCGGTGCCGGCATGCCCAGCGCCCTCGACGCCGTCTTGAAGGATCAGCCTCGTCCCATGATCGGCGAGGTCGAGTATTCGTCCGACGGCGCGACGTGGAGCGCGCTCGCGGGGGCGAGCGTGTCCGGGCGCGTGTCCGTGCGCGTGCGGGTCAGCGGTCCGGTGACCTCGGCGCGCCTGCTGGTGGGTGGGCGCGAGGTCGCGTCCGCGTCGGGCAGCGGCTCGTTCACGGGGGACGGCCTCGTGCTGCGCGCTGACGGAGTGGACGTGTCCGCTTCGGGTGGCCCAACCCCGGTGACGGGGTCCCTGGTCGCCTCTGTTGAGGCCCAGGGGCGCAACAGTGACGCGCGCGCCGACGATGATGTGTCGGCGAGCGTGACGTTCACCGTGACCGCCGATCCGGGAGGCGCCGACGAGGCCGGGGATGGCCAGTGGATGACGAATCCGCTTGGCAGGTGGTGGCGTCGCGCCGACGGCACGTACCCCGCCTCGACGTCGTTGCGCATCAACGGGTCCGTGTATCGTTTCGACGCCCACGGGTACGTGGTGACCGGCTGGTTCGCTGAGGGTGGCCACTGGTACTACTACACGCCCCCGACGGGGGAGCAGGCCTACGGGTGGGTGCGCGTGCACGGCTCCTGGTACTACCTGGATCCCACCAGTGGGGTGGCCAGCGTCGGCTGGGTGCGTGTCGGTGGCACGTGGTTCTACTTCTCGTCGTCGGGTGTTATGCGTACCGGGTGGCTGCGCGAGGGGCCCTCGTGGTACTACCTGGACCCGTCCAGTGGGGCCATGAAGACGGGGTGGCTGCGTGAGGGGTCGTCCTGGTATTACCTGGATCCGTCCAGCGGCGCGATGCGCGTTGGTTGGCTGCGTGATGGCGACTCGTGGTACTACCTGTCGTCGTCGGGCGTCATGGTGACGGGGACTCGTTGGATTGACGGCAGGCGCTACGTGTTTGATGCGCGTGGGCGTTTGAGGCAGTGATCCGAGTGTGCTTCGCGGCGGCACCATGTCGCTGAGGGGCCCGGGGCCGCGCACGATTGTTCGTGCGCGGCCCCGCTGCGTTGAGTCCTGTGCGTTGCGTGCCGTGGTGCGCGGTGGGTGTGTGGTTGTTTGACAATCTCGCACGTAATTCCGGTGTGTGTCCTTCATGGTTGTCTTTGGAATCGTTGCTATTGCACGGTTTCTGCGTTCTGTCGTCGGAGGGGTGTGTGTGAATTACGTGCGAAATTTTTGGGAGCGTGGTGCGTGCACGGCCTGGTGGTGTTTTAGTGGCCTTGTTTTTCTTCCCAGGTGTCGGTGTTGGAGACGATGAGGTGGTTGAGGGGGAAGGGGCCTGTTGTTTCTTTGGTGGTGACTAGGCCGTTGATGGTTTGTGTTTCGCCGGTGAAGGGGTTGGTGGCCGTACCGGCCCAGGTGGTGGTCAGGGTGATGGTGCGGGTGGCGTTGGGGTAGGGTCCGTCGAAGCGTGAGCGCCAGCCGTTGGGCGGGGTGTAGTAGTGGCGGATCAGCCTGGGGTCCTTGTTGGGGTCCATGCCCTTTTCGAAGGCCATTCCTTGGTAGGCGGTGATGGTGTGCGGGGTGCCATCGCCCCAGTCCCATTCGTAGTTCGTGGCTTTCAGGGTGATGGTGATGTCGTGTCCGAGCAGGTTGATGACGTGAGTCTGGGTCGGGTTAGTGACTGATACGAGGGTCGGGATGTACTTGTTCGTATACGAGACTTTTGGTGGCTGCTTGTAGATCCCTGCGCCATCCGCGTGAATGGTGGCAGCAGCGTGACGCAGAATCTTCTGGGTTGAAGGAGGATCTGACGGCGTTTCTGCGGACGGCGGAGGATCGTCGCATCTCCAGTAGGTTGGGAACATCATATGACCCGAATCGTAGGAAACTGGGTGTTCACAATGGTAGCCAAACGCAAAATCCAAAACGCTGTTCGTAGTCGTTGGTTCAGTCGCTCGAGGTGAACCCGTGTCATCTTCTGATGGTTGAGAGGGGCTTCCTACTGTGCCAGGATTATCTTCGTTCCCATCCTCCCACATATCAGTGTTGACATCCCTATCGATTCCGTTGGCGTCAAAACCCGAACTTGGTGCGAGGGCTATCGCAGGTAGGCAATTAAAAATTAGTAAAGAAGATGAAGTGGAGGTGATTGCTAGGAAAATGCGTAATTTATTCGTCATCATGATCTGTGGCGCTTCCTTGTACCTCTGTCCAGCGGTTATCTGGCTCTTCGCATTTGAGGGTGTAGGTGTTGTGGGCGGGGTTGGGCGTGTCGTGGCCGGGTAGGGGTCGAG
>NZ_JASONN010000307.1:0-272 GCF_030217285.1 Pauljensenia sp. UMB3104
TGAGGAGACTATCGTTCGCGACATTACTCTCATCACAGCAGCTTCAAAAGACTTAGAAACAGCTAAATACGTCCAAAACCTTTTCAGCAATCACTACTTCCGTCTCTACACCAATACAGATGTCATCGGTGTGGAAACAGCGGGTGCACTCAAAAACATCATTGCGGTCGGAGCAGGGGCTCTTCACGGTCTTGGCTATGGTGACAATGCAAAAGCCGCTATTATCACGCGTGGCTTAGCAGAAATCACCCGTCTCGGTGTCAAACTCGGTG
>NZ_JASONN010000308.1:0-272 GCF_030217285.1 Pauljensenia sp. UMB3104
CTTTGTTTTCTTCGGCATCGCGTTCTATCTGTGCTGGAATCCCGGTAAAATCATCGACAACCTCGGCAAGATCCTCACCCCGATCCTGCTCGGGCTTCTCGTCCTCCTCGTCTTCCTGTGCCTGGCGTCACTGCCGGCTTCGCATGACGCTCCGACCGGCGAGTACGCAGCCACGCCCCTGGCTGCGGGCCTCCTCGAGGGTTACATGACGATGGACTCGATCGCGGCTCTGGCATTCGGCATCATCGTCGTCACGTCGCTCGGACACACCG
>NZ_JASONN010000309.1:0-271 GCF_030217285.1 Pauljensenia sp. UMB3104
CGTCGGCGGTCGCCGACTGAGTCGGATCCAGTGAACAGGAAGGCGCCTCGGCCGAAGATTCGACGACCGTCACCTCAATCTGGACGTAGTTACCCGTGACTCCATCACCGATCATCACCTGGTGAGAGGAGCCAACCGTCCATGATGCAGGCAGGTCAAGATCAACGGAAAAAGCTCCATCAGCGTCGACCTTTGCCACCGACCACGCAGCCTTATTACGCGCCACCGACACGGGAGCCCAGGACGGAAGCACAACATCGTCGGGACGCCG
>NZ_JASONN010000310.1:0-271 GCF_030217285.1 Pauljensenia sp. UMB3104
GTCAACAAGGGAAACGAAAGCATCGTCGGTCTGTCCGAGGATCTCGGCCACACGCTGAGGCTCGGGATGAGATTCAACCAGTACTCCACCAACGTCAAATAGGGCGACATGTGGTGTCTGCTGTTGCGACATGCGACCCCCTAGTGCTCGTGATGGTGTCTCTATTGTTTCCGATTGACTTCCGATTAACCACTTTCGTGTCGAAAGACACGCCACATAGTGAACACCCGTCAGAAACCGCGCAATTGAACCGAAAGCACGGCTCATTACA
>NZ_JASONN010000311.1:0-271 GCF_030217285.1 Pauljensenia sp. UMB3104
TTTCTGTCTGCCATCATTTTGCTGGGAATCTGGCTGGTCATCGGCCAGTTCGCTCTTCCCCGCATCTACGCGATGATGGATGAGCGCGAGGAGCGCATCGAGGCCGGTCTGCATGCTGCTGAACAGGCACGTGAAGACCGTGCACTTGCTGAACGCGAACGCGAAGAGGCGTTGGCGCAGGCCAACGTTGAGGCTCATTCCATTCGCGAGCAGGCAAATGCTGACGCGAAACGCATCAGGTCTCAGGCTCGCGAATCCGCCCAGGAAGAAG
>NZ_JASONN010000312.1:0-271 GCF_030217285.1 Pauljensenia sp. UMB3104
GGCAATAATGTTTCGCATCTAGTTGATATTTTAAGTGAAAAATTAGAGGAAGGTTTCCAATATTTCCCAGCTGACCAGATTACCGACCACCCTGAGCGTTTTTTGGTTTCTGAGATGATTCGGGAAAAGGTTTTATTGCTGACACGTGAAGAAATTCCGCATTCGGTGGCGGTGGTCATTGACAGTATGAAGCGGGATGAGGAGACTGACAAAGTGCATATCCGCGCTACCATTATGGTGGAAAGAGACAGTCAAAAGGGCATTATCATCG
>NZ_JASONN010000313.1:0-271 GCF_030217285.1 Pauljensenia sp. UMB3104
ATGGATATTCCCGTTCTTTACCTTTTGCACGGCATGGGAGGCAATGAAAATTCGTGGCGAAAACGGACGAATATTGAGCGTTTACTGCGCCATACAAATTTAATTGTCATTATGCCGTCAACAGATCTTGCTTGGTACACTAATACTGCTTATGGGTTGAATTATTATGATGCCATAGCAAAAGAATTGCCTGAGGTTATGCAGCGTTTCTTTCCCAATATGAGTCGGAAACGGGAGAAAACATTTATTGCAGGTCTGTCAATGGGAGGTT
>NZ_JASONN010000314.1:0-271 GCF_030217285.1 Pauljensenia sp. UMB3104
AGTTTAGAAATACGGTATCTAAAGGGATTATTTCGGGGCTAAATCGGTTGGTTCCTGTTGATTTTGATAAAGATAATAAAAATGATGAATTGATGCAAACGTTCCAAATTGATGCTTCTGTTAATCCAGGAAATTCAGGTGGGGCTGTAGTTAATAAAGATGGAGAGCTTATTGGTATCGTTTCATTAAAAATTAATATGCCAAGTATAGAAGGAATGGGTTTTGCTATTCCCATTAATGAAGCTAAATCAATCGCTAAAGAGCTTGAGAA
>NZ_JASONN010000315.1:0-270 GCF_030217285.1 Pauljensenia sp. UMB3104
TCTAGTTTCACATCTAAAGCCTGGGCAGCTTGCTGCAAAGTCATACCCTTATTGATCACGGCATCTGAGAACGCGACTGCCGCGAGTTCGCCTTTTTGTGCCATCACCTGCTGGACAGCAGCTGTAAACGAGGAGTCATCCATAGCCTCCGCGAAAACCTGTGAGGACTGCTTACCTTTCGCCCCCATGAGGTTATTGAATTGTGCCCACTGGGCCTCATCGTTAACCCCATCGGTTAGATCTTTCGCAATCTGCGCACCGGTAGCCCCC
>NZ_JASONN010000316.1:0-270 GCF_030217285.1 Pauljensenia sp. UMB3104
GTCTCTGCCTCGGTAGTCCTGATTGGCGTACCAGCAAGCGCATGGGCTACTGAACAGATAGAAGGCTCAGAGAGTACGGTTTCTAAGGTGCAGGCTCCTGCGTCTCAGACTGCACCGACTGATTCGTCATCCCAGGCAGATGCATCGGACAATGGAATGGGAGTTTCGGCTTCAAATTCGAGCGATTCAGAGAATGCTACAACGGAAAACACGCAGTCGACTGGCTCTGGCGAACCAACCGCTTCGTCATCGCTTCCTTCTCAAGCCTCC
>NZ_JASONN010000031.1:0-17680 GCF_030217285.1 Pauljensenia sp. UMB3104
TGGGCACGCACGAGGAGTGGGCCGCCCCGGTGGGCACGCACGAGGAGTGGGCCGCCCCGGTGGGCACGCACGAGGAGTGGGCCGCCCCGGTGGGCACGCACGAGGAGGGGGCCGCCCCGGCGAAAACGCGCGAGGAGGGGGACAACACCGCGAACACACGAGGGCCGCGCTCACACGAGCAACATGCGCACACGAGTAACGCGCTCGCAGGACGCGGAAGGGGGCGGCCCCAACGGGCCGCCCCCCCTCTCGCTATCTACTCAGTCAAGAACCGGAACTGGGGATGAGTGCTCGCCCCGCCCCGGCCTCGTCGATTCAGGCCGCTCCGCCGTTCTTCCAGCGACGGAAGAACATCGCCAGCAGCGCGCCGGAGAGGTTGTGCCACACGGAGAACACGGCTGCCGGGAGCGCAGTCTCCGGGGTGGAGGCGAAGTGGGTCTTTGCCAGCGTCGCGGCCAGCGCCGAGTTCTGCATGCCGACCTCGATCGCGGTCGTGCGCGCAGCCTTGTCGGAGCCGCGGCCGACGCGTCCGGCCAGATAGCCGAAGAGGTAGCCGAGCAGGTTGTGGCAGATGACCACGGCGATGATGAGGGCGCCGGACGTCAGGATCTTGTCGACGGAACCCGACACGACGACCAGGAGCACGTAGCAGATGCCCAGCACGGAGATCCAGGGCAGGATCGGCAGGATCTTCTCCACGAGCTTGCCCGCAACGAAGCGCACGATAAAGCCACCCAGGACGGGGGCGAGGACCATCAGGAGGATGTTCTTCGCCATGGCCGCACCATCAACCGGCATACGCGAACCCACCAGCCAGGCGGTGAGCAGCGGCGTCATGAGGGGCGCGAGCAGCGTCGAGATCGAGGTCATGGTGACCGATAGGGCGACGTCCGCCTTCGCCAGGTAGGAGATCACGTTCGAGGCCGTGCCACCGGGCGCGCAGCCGACGAGGATGACGCCGACGGCGACCGCGTCGGGGAGGCGGAACACGTAGCACAGGGCCCAACCGACGAGGGGCATGATCAGGTACTGGGCGACGACGCCCACGAGCACGGGCAGAGGACGCTTGACGATGAGTCCGAAGTCGGGCAGCGTGAGGGTCAGGCCCATGCCGAACATGATGACGCCGAGCGCCCAGTTCACGCCGGGGGCCAGCGGCTTGAAGGTGGCGGGCGTGATCATTGCGATCGCGAAGGCCGCCAGGATCAGCAGCGGGAAGACCGTGACGGCGATGCGCGCACTGCGGTCCTCGGAGGACAGGGTCGGAGATTGAGTTGTGACTGCGTCTGATGTGGACATGCCCCCCATATTTCACCGATTGTTGAAATTTTCCCTTCCCCATCTCACGTTGTGATCAGCTCAGTATTGAGCCTCACAAGACCACTTCACTAAGCTAAGGCTATGCACAGTGCAGCGCCGCAGACTCAGAGACCGCCCGAACGCACCGGGGGTGATGGTTCCGCACACGCCCCAGGGACCGCCACCGACCGCGCACCGGCGCGTCCCCAGGGGCGCCCGAAGCCGCGCCACCACAACAACCCCCACATGCGTAAGCTCGCCCGCGACGGCTGGATCTCCGATCAGCACGGCGCGTGGACGATGATGGCTTTCCCGCCGCTGCTCGGGTGGGCGCTGTCCTACTCCTTCTCGTGGACGGTCGTGCTCATGCTGGTGGCGTGGGCGATGGCGTTCCAGATGTTTTCGGCCGTGTGCTTGTGGGTGAAGACGCCCGCGAAGCGCCGCGCTCGAATTGCTCCCGCGGTCATCACCTACGCCGTCCTCGCGGCGCTCCCCGGCGCCACCCTGCTGGCGGTGCGTCCGCAGCTGCTGTGGTGGGCGATCGCTTTCGCACCCCTGGCCTCGTCGGCGCTCTACCTTGTGTGGAAGGGCCGCGAGCGCTCCCTGGGGGCTCGCGCGGCGTCGATTCTGGCGGGTAACATCATGGGTCCCGTGGCGTTCTCGCTGGCGGTTGCGGATGGTTCTCCGGCCGCGGTGTCGATCCACGCGTGGGCGACGTGCGCCGCGTTCGGTCTGCACTACATCGGCACGGTTCCGCTGGTGCGTTCGATGATCCGGGGACGCAGGGATCCGCGCTGGGCGGTGGGTTCGACGCTGCTGCACGCGGCGTTCACCCTGGGCGCGGCCGCGGCGTGGTGGTTCGGAGCGCTCACGATCTGGCCGGTCCTCATGTGGGCGTTGCTGACGGCCCGCGCGTGGGTGATGCCGACGATCAGCCGGAAGCGGGCGCGCCCGATCTCGCCCAAGCTGATCGGCTATAGCGAGCTCGGTTGGTCGCTGCTCCTGATCGTCTCCCTGTTGATCCCGTAATCACCGCGCTGCGGCGGGTGTATGGGCGCGTCCGATTCGTCGGGCGCGCCCATTCGCACACGGCCCCTACGCGCCGATGCCCGAGGTGCGCGCAAATTCGGTGGCGATGGACAGGAAGAGGTCGTTCTGCTCGCGCGAGCCAACCGAGACGCGCACGCCCACGCTGAAGGGGCGCACGATGAGGCCCACGCGCGCGCACGCTTCGACGAGGCCGTAGACGTCTCCTCGGATCAGGTAGAAGTTCGACTGGCTGTCGGGGATGTCGTATCCGAGGCCGCGCAGCGCCGGTATGATGCGCTCGCGTTCGGCGATGATCTCGGCGACTGCGCGCGCCACGCCCTCGGAGTCCTTCAGGGAGGCGAGGGCCGCGGCGAGCGCGAGGGAGTTGACGCCGAAGGGCACGAGGAGGGCCTGGATCGCGCCGATCACCTTGGCCTCGCCGATGGCGTAGCCGACGCGCACACCCGCGAGGGCGTGGGCCTTGGAGAAGGTGCGCATGACGATGACGTTGGGGTGCTCCTCGATGAGGGGAACCGCGGTGCGTACGCCGGGCTTGGTCGCGAAGTCGATGTAGGCCTCGTCGACGATGATCATGACGTCGTCGGGGACGTCGGCGACGAACGCGGCGATTTCCTCGTAGGTGAGGGCGGGACCCGTCGGGTTGTTGGGCGAGCAGACGATGACGGCGACGGTGTCGGACGTGATCGCGGCGCGCATGGCGTCCAGGTCGTGGGTGCCGTCGGGGAGGAGCTCCACGGGCACGGGGTCGCCGCCCACGGAGGGAACGGCGATCGGGTAGGACTCGAAGGAGCGCCAGGGGTAGATGACCTGTGTGCCGGGCTGGCAGACGGCGGAGAGGGCGGCGACGAGGATCGCCGAGGAGCCGGTGCCCACGCACACCTGGTCGGCGCCGACACCAAAGCGCTTCGCGAGGGCTTCGCGCAGGGGCGCGGCCGTCAGGTCGGGGTAGCGGTTGATCGTCTCGAGTTCGCGGGCGATCGCTTCGAGCACGGCGGGGCTGGGAGGCGTCGGCATTTCGTTCGAGGAGATCTTGACGGCGCCGGGGGCCGTCATGCTCGGCACGTAGCGGGGCAGGGCGGCGACGGCGGGACGAATGCGCAGGTTGGTCATGTGTGTAGTCCTATCCCATGGAATTGGCACGTGCAAGCATCGTCCCACTGCGCAAGAATGAAGCAATGGATTTCATTGCACGTCTTTTAGCCACGATGGCCGGACTGTGGGTCACGGTCCACGTGGTTCCGTCGATTTCGATCGAGGCGTCGTCGGCCTCGCAGACGGTGATCGTCTTTGCGGTCGTCGCCTTGGTGTTCACGGCGGTGAACTCGATCATTAAGCCTGTTGTGAAGACACTGGCATTCCCCCTGTATGTGCTGACGTTTGGCCTGTTTGCCCTGGTGACGAACTCGCTGCTGTTTGCGCTGACGGGCTGGCTGTCCACGTCGCTTGGATTCCCTATGACGACGGGTGGTTTCTTGTCGTGCCTGGCGGGCGCGGTTATCACCTCCGTGGTGTCCTCGATCGTCTCGGGCCTGCTACGCGATAAGAAGGACGAGCGCGACTGATCCGCTCTGCCCCCTTTCTCGAGGCGTGTCACCCCTGGGTGATGCGCCTCGTTTGGTAGTGGTGGATGGTGGTCTGGGTGCCCGGGGTGAGGCCGAGGGCCTGGGTGCGGCGGGCCTCGGCGGCCGCCAGTGCGCCGAGGCCGGGGTCGGACGAGGCCCGGGCGGCGTTCAGGGTGCTCCTGATTTCGTCGACGTACAGGGGCGCGCTGTGCGAGCAGGGCACGGGGTCATCGGCGTGGCACGTGGCCTCGTAGTCGTGGAACATGACGGTCGTGACGTTGTCCCCGCTCGTGGCGTTGCCGTCCAAGCCGGGGACGATGTCGCCGGAGTTTTCGTAGGCGAGGACGGGCACGTCGCTAGGCGCGATTGTCGCGGTGGGTGAGCCGGCGGTGACGACGGAGACAACGTTGTAGCGTGCGCGCACGCAAGGGTCTGCGGCCATTTGGGCCGCCATGATTCCTCCCTGGGAGTGTCCGGCAAATTCGACGGCCTCGCCCGGGGCGATGCCTGCCGCGTTCATGGCCTCTTTAATGGCGTCGAGCTGGTCCGAGTTCATGCCGGCGACGCCCTGCAGGTTAGTGGTCATGTCCTGGGGACCCGACTGCCCAATGGCGAAGGATTGGGTGCCTCGGATGTCGACGGTCCACGAGCGCGTCGTCGCCCCGTCCTCCCCCACCGTTACGTGTTCCTCGATGGCAATCTCGCCGTTGTCGGCGTCTCCCCCGTGCATCTCGGTGATGTGCTCGATGGCATCCGCGCTGGTGGTGACGCCTTCGTAGTGGGTGTCGGGGGCGGCCTCGGGCATGGCCGCGAGCGCGGATCGGCTGCGCGCGTCGAGGACGTTTGAAGGAATGCGGGATCCGAGGCCGTTGGTGCGCACGCGGGTGTCCCCGTCCGCGCCTCGGACGATGATCCCGCAGCTGAGGCCGTGGCCGAGACGGAGGTCGGCGCATCCCAGGTAGGCGAACAGGGGTGCAACCAGCGCGGCGACGCCGGACGCGGATTGGGTGGACGTCGAGTTCAGGTCCTGGCTCACTCCCAGCCCGGCCAGTGACTGCGCGACGCCTCGGAACGCAGGAAGGGAGTTGACGTCCAGGGCGAACCTGCCAAGGTCGCGTTGGAAGCGCGCGCCCGACGCCTCGTCCACGTGGTACTTGAAGAGCAGCCCGTCGATCACGGTGTCGCACAGGTCTTTTTCCGCGACTAACGATGAAAGACCGGGCATGAGGAGGGTGGGCAGCCACGGCGCACCGGCGCGCGCGGAGGCGTCTTGCGCGCCGTGAACGAGCGCCGAGGCTCCGGTGAGCACGAGGCCGGCGGGCCCCATGACCATTGGGCCGAGGCCCTGCGCGCTCAGCTGCGGTCCCATCGGGCTGCCGGGCACGAGCTCCCACAGGGATGAGCCGTTCTCAGCGTTCGCGTATGTGAGGGCGGTGTCCTGCAGCTTCCACCGCAGGGAGTCGATCTCGGTCTCGAGCGAGTTGAGGGCGGACAGGGCGCCCGTGATCGCGGACGCGAGGCGCGCGGAGGCCTCGGGGATGAGCCCGGATACCGCGTCCGCCTCACCGAGGGCGGCGTCGAGCGCGAGCCTGGCGGGCACGATCGAGAGCGCCTCCTCGCCGCTGATAAGGGTGTGCGCGGCACATAGTTCGTCGACGTCGACGCGAAATGCTCCCGAGTTGACGGTGACGTCGCGGCGCGGGTCGAATGCCATGGTCACCACGCTCCCAGCATGACAAGTTCGGGCTGGGAGATGGAAGCGTCGGCGAGCGCGCTGGCGAGGGCTCGGTTGCGTTCCTCGTCGAAGGAGGGGACGAGGTCGAGGGCGGCCTGGATCTGGTCGAGGACTCCCTGAACGCTCGCGATCACCTCGCCGTGTCGGCTGCGGTAGGAGTCTCCCGCGACCCCGACCCACTGTGGGCACGTGGCACCCGCGAGCGCCCCACGCAGGCTATCGACGAGGCCGTGGGCTGCGTGCAGGGACAGGCTGGGGCTGAGGGGATCGGGGATCATGGTCGGCTCCCATCGTTGGAAGAATCGTTGCTTGTCCTTGCACGCTACGCCTGCGCGCTCCCCCACCACCACTCGCACGGCGACCCCTGTGGATAACTTCCCGGCGCTGCCAACCCCTGTGGACGACACGCCCGGGGCCGTCACGCGCCCGCCCGCCCACCCCCGGCCTCGTCGTTACCCATGCCACGAACCGCCGCGCGGACTCGGCATCCCGAAGGCCCCTCGTTCTGGGAAGATAGGGGTATGAGCGACACGATGACACTGTTCTCCACTGCCCACGGCTATTCGGACCTGGCGGGCGGGGGTGAACCGCTCAGCCCGCTGGACGGCCGCTACCGCGCGGTGGCCTCGCCCCTGGCGAACTACCTGTCCGAGGCGGGCCTGAACCGCGCGCGCGTCCACGTCGAGATCGAGTGGCTGATTTTCCTGCTCGACAATTCGGTCCTGCCGGGCGCCCCGACGCTGACGGACGCGGAGCGCGATTACCTGCGCGCGCTCCCCCGCGATTTCGGCGCCGAGCACATCCAGCGCCTGGGCGAGTTCGAGGCGGTTACCCGCCACGACGTCAAGGCCGTCGAGTACCTGATCGGCGAATACCTCGAGGCTGCCTCCGACAAGCTGGGTGAGGGCACGAATCTGCCGTCCCTGCGCGAGGTCGTCCACATCTTCTGCACCTCCGAGGACATCAACAACCTGGCGTACGCGCTGACGATCAAGGCGGCGACCGAGCAGGTGTGGCTGCCGTCGATCCGCGCGCTCCTGGATCGCCTGCGTGGCCTCGCCGAGGCCGGGGCGGCGGTCCCGATGCTCGCGCACACGCACGGACAGCCGGCGACGCCGGTGACGATCGGCAAGGAGATGGCTGTGTTCGCGCACCGCCTGTCCCGCCAGATCAAGCGCGTCGAGGCCACGGAGTACCTGGGCAAGATCAACGGCGCGACGGGCACGTGGGCCGCGCACGTCGTGTCGGTGCCGGGCGCGGATTGGCCGACGCTGGCTCGCTCTTTCGTGGAGGGCCTGGGCCTGACGTGGAACCCGCTGACCACGCAGATCGAGTCGCACGACTGGCAGGCCGAGCTGTACGCGGACGTGGCGCGCGCGGGCCGCATCGCCCACAACCTGGCGACGGACGCGTGGACGTACATTTCGATGGATTACTTCCACCAGAACCTGGCGGCACAGGGCTCGACGGGCTCGTCGACGATGCCGCACAAGGTCAACCCGATCCGCTTCGAGAACGCGGAGGCGAACCTGGAGGTGTCGAACGCGCTGCTGGATTCGCTGGCGTCGACGCTGGTGACCAGCCGCATGCAGCGCGACCTGACGGATTCGACGACGCAGCGCAACGTGGGCGTCGCGTTCGGTCACGCGGTGCTGGCCTACGACAACCTGGTGCGTGGCCTGGATGGCATCGAGATTAACGCGGCTCGCATGGCGCAGGATTTGGACGCGAATTGGGCGGTGCTCGGCGAGGCCGTCCAGCAGGCGATGCGCGCCGCCGCGATCGCGGGCGCGACCGGCATGGCGAACCCGTACGAGCGCCTCAAGGAGCTGACGCGCGGCCACGAGGTGGGTGAGCGCGACATGCGTGAGTTCATCGCGGGCCTGGGTCTGCCGGCCGAGGTGGAGGAGCGCCTCCTGGCGCTGACCCCCGCAACCTACGTCGGCTTGTCCGAGCGCTTGGCGCGCTGGGAGGCCTGAGCTCTATTCGCGAAGGGCGGCGGGTGCGCGGGTTTCGCGCCTCGCCGCCCTTTGCCGTTTCTGCCCTGGATCGACGAGGCCGACTCTCAGCTGCCGGTCACGGCCTCCACGTGGGGTCGCAGTCGGGAGCGCCGTAGCGGTCGTAGAGTTCGTCGGGGCGCGCGATCTCGTCTGCGAAGCCGAGGGCGCTCATGTCGACAACCGTGTCGGTCTGCGCGCCGGGGGCCTCGAGGTCGCCGGCCTCGTCGTGGGCGAGGAGGACGCGGGCACGCACGCTGACGGGCGCCATTTCATCGTTGTTCCAGGTCACGCGGGTGATCGCGTCGAGGGCGCGCGTGGCGACCTCGCGCTGCGACAGAACATCGGCAGCAGACACGACGACGTCGATGGACACGAGGGAGGGACGACCAAAGCCCTCGCCGACCTCGACGTGGACGACGCGGCGCGGCGCGCGGGCCTCACCCGCACCAGCCTCGTGCGCACGCACAGGGAAACCCGACTCAAGAGCGGCGGTCACGAGGTCGACGAAGCGCTGGGTGCGACCAGTGCCGCGCGTGGAGGACAGGGCGCGCCACGCGATGCCCGCACCCAGGGCGCCCACGCCGAGCGCGCCGATCATGAGGGGCCCGGCAATCTGCGGGAGCCGTCCGCGCAGGCCGGAGGAGGCGGCCTTGTTGACGGGGGTCGAGACGCGCATCCATCGGCGCACCTCGCGCAGCGGGGCGTTGGGGTCGGTCATGACCTGTCCTTTCTGAGGGAGGAGAGGGCGGAGGAGAGGCGCGCGGGAATACTCGCGCGGCGCCTGGCTCGGGCGATGCGCGGCAGGCGGGGGGCCGTGGCCGCGTAGTCGATGTGGTAGGTGGCAGGTTCGTAGGAGCTGGCTCGTTCGAGCGCGGCGACCGTGTCCCACGTGCCTTCGGCGGTGGGGGTGAGGATGTCCTGCCAGATCTCAAAGTGCATGACGCGCGTGGCCTCGCCCGGAGCGGGCAGGAAATCCTGCAGGGCCGCCATCGACGAGGCCAGCCGACCCCACGGGGTCACGCGGACCTTGCGCTCGAGGAGGCGCACGGTTTCCGTGTAGGTGGAGGAGGAGTGCGCGTAGTAGAGGGGGCGGGTACGAGGCCTCACGAGGCTACGTCCGACGGTGACGCGCCGATCGGGGGCGCGGTCGGGCGAGCCGTCGAGGCTCGGCATGACGTCTTGGTCGTGGGTGACGGCGACGGTCACCACGTCGGGGCGCACGCGGATGCGCCGGTTGGGGCCGCCCGTGGAGAGGATTCCGGCGATGTTGATCCCGGCCTCGTCGGGCGGGACAGAGGCGAGGGCGGCGGCAACGATCCCGCCCTGGGAGTGGCCGCAGATGAGGACGGGTTCGCGCGTCCACTGCTCGGCGGGCACGCCGTCGCGTTCCATGGCGGCGTGGAGGGCGCGCACGACGCCGACGCTCATCGCACTTTCGAGGCCGAGCATGAGGCGGATGTTTGTCTCGACGTCGGCCGGATTATTCGTCGAGCGCCAGGTCATGGATTCGGTGCCGACCAGGGAGAGGAGCCAGCGGCGCGCCTCGCCTGCGCCGACGCGGGTGATTTTGACGGCGGGGCCGATGGTGCGCGACCAGTAGAGCTCGTCGATGTCGGCGCACATGTCGGAGAGCTGTTCGGGCGCGTCGACGCGGCGGATTTGGGCTTCGGGGTGGCCGGGGAGCGGGTCTTGAAAAGCGGGGTCGGCGTCGGAGTCGCGCAGCAGGGCGACGTGGACCTCGCCGCCGCGCAGCGCGCCCACGGCGGTGCCGATCGTCAGCATGCCGGTCATGAGGGCGTCGTATCCGCGCCTGGGGATGAGGGGCAGCATGCGGGCCATGCGCCCGTCCTTGTCCGCGCCGAGCGCGACGACCGCTCGCGCCCACGCGCGCCCCACGGTCGCGGTGCGCCGAGCGACGTGCGAGAAGGAGCGGATGAGGAGGGTGTCGAGGCCAGGGGTATCAAAGAAGATTCGCTGCGATTTTTCGCTGATGGCGGTACCCATGTCGTCAGAGAGGGTACGTGCGCGGGTGCGAACGTCCTGCGGCAGGGCGGAGATGTCCGCGAGGGCACCGACGGCGACCGTGGCCGCGAGGGCGGGGACGATGGGCGCGACTTTGAGGCGCAGGTAGAGGCCGGGGTAGGCCTGGGGGACACGGCGGATTGCGCGGTAGCGCCGACGCGGGCGTCGCTTCATGTCCCCTCCTTACCTGTGTGCTGCCTCCACCCTAAGCGGGCTCGGGCCGGTGCGCGCCTCATTGGGGGATGCGTGTCGCCACCCCCACAGCGCTCGTTGACGACACCCCTTGACACCCATACCCCCTAGGGGTATCGTCTACATCATCTTATCCTGATCGTTTTTACCCATCATCTCGACCCCGACCGGGTTGAGCGAAAGGAACGTCATGAGCACTCCCCACCATTCCGGTGATCACCATGGTGATCACCCCGCTCCGGAAACAGACCACACCCACCACCCGGATCATGCCAGGCACGAACATCACGCAGATGCCGACACCCACGGCCAGGCGATGCACCACGGTCACCCGCACTCCGTCCTGGACGAAGACCACCAGGTTCATGGTCACGGCGAACACGCCGGGCACAGCACCGCAATGTTTCGGGAACGCTTCTGGTGGTCACTGATTCTGTCCATTCCCGTCGTTATTTTCAGCCCCATGGTCGCCCACCTGCTCGGCTACCCCCTCCCGGCATTCCCCGGATCCACCTGGATTCCCCCGGTACTGGACACGATTATCTTCGTCTACGGCGGAACGCCTTTCCTCAAGGGCGGATGGAAGGAAGTGAAATCCCGCCAACCCGGGATGATGCTCCTGATTGCCATGGCCATCACAGTGGCGTTTGTCGCCTCCTGGGTCACCACTCTGGGGCTGGGCGGTTTTGACCTGGACTTCTGGTGGGAGCTGGCCCTGCTGGTGACCATCATGCTGCTGGGCCACTGGCTGGAGATGCGCGCTCTCGGGGGTGCATCCTCCGCGCTTGACGCGCTGGCTGCCCTGCTGCCGGATGAGGCCGAGAAAGTCATCGATGGGACCACCCGCACCGTGGACATCTCCGAGCTGGTCGTCGGCGACGTCGTGCTGGTGAGGGCCGGTGCCCGGGTGCCGACCGACGGAACCATCCTCGACGGAGCCGCCGAATTCGATGAGGGGATGATTACCGGCGAATCCCGTCCCGTCTTCCGCGACACCGGTGACAGGGTGGTCGCCGGTACCGTGGCCACCGACAACACCGTCCGCGTCCGGGTGGAGGCTACCGGCGGGGACACCGCCTTGGCCGGGATCCAACGCATGGTTGCCGACGCACAGGAGTCCTCCTCCCGGGCCCAGGCCCTGGCGGATCGGGCGGCGGCGTTGTTGTTCTGGTTCGCGCTGATCTCTGCTCTGATCACCGCGGTGGTGTGGACCGCCATCGGCAGCCCGGACGATGCCGTGGTGCGCACGGTCACGGTGCTGGTCATCGCCTGCCCGCACGCCTTGGGCCTGGCGATTCCGCTGGTCATTGCGATCTCCACCGAGCGGGCCGCGAAATCCGGGGTGCTCATCAAGGACCGGATGGCGCTCGAGCGGATGCGCACCATCGACGTGGTGCTCTTCGATAAAACCGGCACCCTGACCGAGGGCGCGCACGCGGTCACCGGTGTCGCGGCAACTGTCGGCGTCACCGAGGGCGAGCTGCTAGCCCTGGCCGCCGCCGCGGAGGCCGACAGCGAGCACCCCGTGGCCCGCGCCATCGTGGCGGCCGCGGCCGCCCATCCCGAGGCCTCTCGTCGGCAAATCCGTGCAACTGGTTTCAGCGCCGCCTCCGGCCGGGGGGTCCGGGCCACTGTCGATGGCGCTGAGATCCTCGTGGGCGGGCCGAACATGCTGCGCGAGTTCAACCTCACCACCCCGGCCGAGCTCACCGACACCACCAGCGCCTGGACCGGGCGTGGGGCCGGTGTGCTCCATATTGTCCGCGACGGTCAGATTATCGGTGCGGTGGCCGTCGAGGACAAGATCCGCCCCGAATCCCGCGCAGCTGTGAAAGCCCTGCAGGACCGCGGGGTGAAGGTCGCGATGATTACCGGTGACGCGCAGCAGGTGGCCCGTGCGGTTGGCCAGGACCTGGGGATCGATGAGGTCTTCGCCGAGGTCCTGCCCCAGGACAAGGACACCAAGGTCACCCAGTTACAGGAGCGTGGCCTGAGCGTGGCCATGGTCGGCGACGGTGTCAACGACGCCCCGGCCCTGGCCCGCGCCGAGGTCGGCATCGCCATCGGGGCCGGCACGGATGTGGCAATGGAATCCGCCGGAGTGGTCCTGGCCAGTGACGATCCCCGGGCAATATTGTCGATGATTGAGCTCTCGCAGGCCAGCTACCGCAAGATGATCCAGAACCTCATCTGGGCGTCCGGTTACAACATCTTGTCCGTGCCCCTGGCCGCCGGCGTGCTCGCTTCTAGCGGCATTCTGCTTCCCCCGGCTGCTGCTGCGGTGTTGATGTCGCTGTCGACGATTGTGGTGGCGCTTAACGCTCAGCTGCTGCGCCGGATTGATCTGGACCCGGCCCACCTGGCTCCCACCAGTCCGAAGGAGGAACACGCCACGCCTACTCCGGCATCCACCGCCGTCCACTGATCCACCACCTCGGCCACCAGCACTGCGACGACTACCGCTGAGACGACCGAGACCACCATGGCGACGACTGAGGCGGACGGGGAGATCTCCGCCGATGACAACGACGCGGACATCATGTTTGCCCTGATGATGATCCCCCATCACCAGCAGGCCGTGGAGATGAGTGAGATGCTCCTGGCCAAGGAGGGTATCCCCGCCCAGGTCGTGGAGTTTGCCCAGGGGGTTATTGTGAACTGCGCCTCGAAACTTGGACGCGTCTAATGGTAGCCGTTATGCGGCTTCCTGTAGGGCCTGATCCCGGTATTCTGCCGGGGTCAGGCCCTTGAGCTTTACTTGGCGTCGTGTTGTGTTCCAGTGCGTGATGTAGGCGTCGAGGTCGGCTTTGAAGCGCTCGTTGACGACACCCCCTTGACACCCATACCCCCTAGAGGTATCCTCAGTTCCATGAGCAACGAACACGGCTACCACGGCAACACCGAGAATCATCTCGCGCGCCTGCGCCGCATCGAGGGCCAGGTCCGCGGCCTGCAGCGCATGATCTCGCAGGGCGACTACTGCATCGACATCCTCACGCAGGTCTCGGCCGTCCAGTCCGCGCTCGACTCCGTTGCAGTCAACCTGCTCAAAGACCACATGAATCACTGCGTCGTCACGGCGGCGCGCGAATCCGACGAGGCCGCGCAGGCCAAAGTCGACGAGGCGGCCGCGGCCATCGCGCGCCTCATCAAGTCCTAATTTCAAGGAGACATCATGACCACCGAGATCGATCGCACCATTGAGCTGTCCGTCGACGGCATGACCTGCGGTCACTGCGTGATGAGCGTCAGCGAAGAGCTGAGCGAGATCCCCGGCGTGAAGAACGTCGACGTGATCCTCAACTCGGGCGCCACCTCCAAGGTGACGGTCCTAACCGACACCCCCCTGGATGACGCGGCGCTGAGCGATGCAGTGTCCGAGGCCGGCTTCAAGCTGGTCGGCATCTCGCGCGACTTCTGAGGTTTTCCACGCCTCACCGACGAGGCCGGGGCACCTTCCCCGGCCTCGTTTCCTTTCGCCTGATACATACCCCCGGAGGGTACCTATGTCCACCGAATCCGTGACACCTAACGACACCGTCACCGCCCCCTCGAACGAGGTCACCCCGGCCTCGGCCCCCACCCCCCAGGTCGGCGAGGGCACCCGCGCCCACGCCGCCGACCTGCGCCGACGCCTCATCGTCTCCGCGCCACTCGGCATCCTCGCGATGCTCCTGTCGATGGTTCCCGCGTGGCAGTTCACGGGGTGGCAGTGGGTCGTCGCGGTAGCTTCGATCCCGGTCGTCACGTGGGGTGCGTGGCCCTTCCACCGGGCGGCATTCGCGGCGGGCCGTCACGGCTCGACGACGATGGATACCCTGGTCTCGCTCGGCGTCATCTCCTCGACGCTGTGGAGCTGGTGGGCGCTGCTGTGGGGCAGCGCCGGGATGCTCGGCATGCGCATGCACATGAGCCTGATCCCGCGCGCGGCGCACGCCGGCCACGCGGAGATCTATTTCGAGGGCGCGTGCATGATCGTCGTCTTCCTGCTGACAGGACGCTACCTGGAGGCGCGCGCACGCTACCGCGCGGGCGACGCGCTGCGTTCGCTGCTGAGCATGGGCGCGAAGGAGGCGACGCTCGTGCGCATCGACCCCGAGACGGGTGAGCGCACGGAGAGCGTCGTTCCCGCCTCGTCCCTGCAGGTCGGCGACCTCTTCGCGGTGCGCCCGGGCGAGAAGGTAGCAACCGACGGCATCATCGTCGAGGGCTCCTCCGCCCTGGACACCTCGCTCCTGACGGGCGAGTCCGTGCCCGTGGACGCCGCCCCCGGCGACGCAGTGACGGGCGCGACCGTCAACACGTGGGGATCCCTGCTGGTGCGCGCCACGCGCGTCGGCTCGGACACGACGCTCGCGCAGATCGGACGCATGGTCGCCGAGGCCCAGGCCGGCAAGGCCCCCGTCCAGCGCCTCGCGGACCAGATCTCCGGCGTGTTCGTCCCCATCGTCATCGCAGTCTCCCTGCTGACGCTGATTGGCTGGCTCCTCGCGGGCGGCAGCGTGCAGGCGGCGTTCACGGCGGCCGTCGCCGTCCTGGTCGTGGCGTGCCCGTGCGCGCTCGGCCTGGCCACACCCACCGCGATCCTCGTCGGATCGGGACGCGCCTCGCAGCTCGGCATCCTCATCAAGAACGCGGAAATCCTCGAGCAGACACGCTCGATCGACACGATGCTGCTGGACAAGACGGGCACGGTCACCACCGGCGTCATGTCTCTTGAGTCTGTTGCAGCTGCCTCCGCGGGCGACTCCCCTGAGGTGGACGAGGCCTCGGCTCTGTCCCTGGCCGCCTCCGTCGAGTCCCTCTCCGAGCACCCGGTCGCCCGCGCGATCACGTCGGGCGCCACGGATCGCGGCCTGTCGCTGGAGCCCGTGACGGCGTTCGCGAACCAGCCCGGACTCGGCGTCGTCGGTTTGACCGCCCGCGGCGGCGTGCTGGTCGGCCGACCGTCGTGGCTGGCTTCCCTGGGCATCGACGTGCCCGCTTCCCTCCTCGACGCCGTGCGCGAGGCCGAGGCCTCGGGCGCCTCCGCGGTCGTCGCAGCCCTCGCGCCGAACCTGGGTTCCGCAGCGTCCTCCACCCCGGAGGCAGCCGCCACGCCCGAGGCACCCGCGTCCGTCGCGCTCCCCGGCCCGGACGCCGACCTTCCCCTGGCGACGCTCACCATGAGCGTGGGCGGCATGACCTGCGCGTCCTGCGTGCGCCGCGTCGAACGCAAGCTCGGCAAGCTCGACGGCGTCAAGGCCGAGGTCAACCTGGCGACGGAATCCGCGCGCATCACGCTCACCGCCCCTCACAGCGACGAGGAGCTCGAGGCCGTCGTGAACGCGGCCGGCTACACGGGCACCATCACCTCTCGATCTGAGGCCGCGACCGCCGACGCTGCACCCGCGGCTGGCGGCAACGCGGGTGGGGATACCGGTACCCCCACCCAGCCGGGCACCACGCCGGGTGCGGGCGAGCACGTGGGGGCGCAGGCCTCGGCGCTCGTGATCCCCGAGCACGTCGAAGGCAGCGCGATCGCCGCACTGATCGTGCGCGACACGGTCAAGGAGTCCTCCGCGGATGCGATCGCTCAGCTGCGCGAGCTCGGCATCGAGCCGATCCTGCTGACCGGCGACAACGAGGCGGCGGCCCGCCACGTCGCGGATCAGGTCGGAATCGAGCGTGTCATCGCGGGCGTCCTGCCCGACGGCAAGCGCGACACCGTCGCTGACCTGCAGGCCGAGGGCCGCACGGTCGCGATGGTGGGAGACGGCGTGAACGACGCGGCCGCTCTCGCGCAGGCGAGTGCGAAGGGCCTGGGTATCGCGATGGGTTCGGGCACAGACGTGGCGATCGAGGTCGCGGACATGACGCTCATGAACTCGTCGCTGACCTCGGCGGCGACCGCGATCCGGGTGTCGCGTCGGACGCTGCGCATCATCAAGGAGAACCTGTTCTGGGCGTTCTTCTACAACGTGTTGATGGTGCCCCTCGCGATCGCGGGTCTGCTCTCCCCCATGCTGGCGAGCGCCGCCATGGCCTGTTCGTCAGTGTTCGTGGTCCTCAACTCGCTGCGCCTGCGCGCCGCGAAGTAGTCGCACACACTGAGTGCCGCGCGGCCGGGATTTCCGGCTGCGCGGCACTCGGTATCTCACGACTGATACCCGCCCTGTTTTACCCCACGAGCCTGCGGGGGCGGTAGGGAGCGTCAGGCGTCGGCGTCATCGGATCACTTCCGGTGATAGGCAGGACTCGTACCAATATGAGCGTTGGGAGCGTACTCATTGCCAGCTGCGTCTTCATCCAGCCCGCGATACACGTAACTATCATCGAATACCACATCCATGAAGGGGACGAGGCCGTCAAGGTACTGCTGGACCTCAGCCGGGGTGGGGGTGGAGCCGCCGCCCTTATCAGCCAGCGGATTCTCATCCGGATACTGGGAAGGATCACTCCCCAACAACCCGTCCAGACTCAGCGCACCGTAACCCGTGTACTGATTCCACACACCATTATTCGACCCACTACGAATCACCAACTGAAGGATCTGGTTAGGGGTGGCCTGAGGCCAACGCGAGCGCGCCAACGCAATCTGACCCGCCACAATCGGAGTCGAAATAGACGTCCCCTGCACATCCTTAATGGCGCCCGTCTCATAGTCGCGAGCCTTCACAGGCCCACCAATACCCGCGGCGACGACTCCTTGACCCCACGACGAATAACTCGCCAACTGACCACTGGCATCAATCGCAGACACACCCACAGTCCCCGACCACCAGCCATAGGACGCATCATTCTCATCCCGCGCATCATTACCCATCGGACCCACAATAATGACACCGCGGGCCATCGCCCGAGTAATCGCCCAGTTCAAGAACTCAACATCATGGTCCTTCTCCGACCGAGAAATCGAGATAATCTGCGCCCCATCATTCATCGCCATCTCAATAGCAGCAAAAGCACTACCTTTAATGCCAAAACTATCCTTCTTACACGCCTCCGACTCCTTGTCATCGACAGAAGCAGTCGAATAAGCGATAAGAGTAGCGTCAGGGGCTACGCCATAGTCTTTCGACACCAGCACCGACGCAACAGCAGTGGCATGAGTCTTCGTACTCTTAGCCGCCTCATACTCACACGGAGTCTTCACCGTAATATTGGCCCCCGCCAACTCAGGAGCACTCGTATCAACCGGCCCATCGATCATCGCGATGGTCACACCCTGACCCGTGTACCCCTTCGCACGCGCCTGATCCAGCTTGTAATACGAGAAATAATCCTGAGTCGTAATCGTATCATCAGCCCGAGCCGAAGACGGAGACACAGCCACAGCACCCACACTCAACGCAAGAGCACAGGCAGCGGTAGCGAGAACGCGCGCGGCGCGCCCCACCACACCCACAAACATGCGGGGGCGGCGAGGCACGTCAGGCGTAGGCGTCATGAGGTCACTTCCGGTGATAGGCAGGGCTGGTACCAATATGCGCGTTAACGCCTTCTCTTACGGTCGCCTCTTCATCCAGCCCGCGATACACATAACTATCATCCAATCGGATCTCTCCAATACCAACGAGGCCGTCGAGGTAGTGCTGGACCTCAGCCGGGGTGGGCATCGAGCCGCCGCCCTTATCGGCCAGCGGATTCTCATCGGGATACTGGGAAGGATCACTCCCCAACAACCCGTCCAGACTCAGTGCGCCATAACCCGTGTACTGATTCCACGCACCATTATTCGACCCACTACGAATCACCAACTGAAGAAGCTGATTAGAGGTCGCCTCGGGCCAACGCGAGCGCGCCAACGCAATCTGACCCGCCACAATCGGAGTCGAAAT
>NZ_JASONN010000317.1:0-270 GCF_030217285.1 Pauljensenia sp. UMB3104
TGTGTTGGAGCTCCATGTGGCAGACCAGAGGGAACAAAAGTCACCATTAGATGCTCGAGATTTTTCACAGGTTCGGTCCGCAAAGGCGGGAAGGCCAACCTCGTTAACCCAGCGTGCGGGGAGGGAACTAAGAAGGGTCTTAAGAAAAGACCCATTGGGGTACCGCCAGTAGAATTCTGTGGCAGTGAGGCTTCGGCCAGGAAAACGGAAGCCAGGAGTTGCTGAACGTGGCTTTTCGACGTAGGAAATAGGCTGCGACGTGGGGGATGT
>NZ_JASONN010000318.1:0-269 GCF_030217285.1 Pauljensenia sp. UMB3104
GGCCACGAGGCGACGCGTCTTGTCGTCCGCAGGCTCGTCGGTGACCGTGAGCTCGCCCGTCTCCTCATCGACCGCGTTACGCCACAGGCGCTGCAGGAATCGCTGGGAGCCGACGACGGCGCGGGTCTCCCACGGGCGCGATAGGTCGAGGGGGCCCATGCTCATCTCGTACACGCGGAAGACGTCGGCGCCGTAGGCGTCGTACATCTCGTCGGGCGTGACGATGTTCTTCAGGGACTTACCCATCTTGCCGTACTCGCGGTTGACGG
>NZ_JASONN010000319.1:0-269 GCF_030217285.1 Pauljensenia sp. UMB3104
CCCGGCACCTGAGCCGACTCCGGCACCTGAGCCGACTGTGGACCCGACCCCTGCTCCCGCGCCCACTGCGGATCCTGCTCCGTCGCCTGAACCGACCGTCGATCCGGCGCCGGCTCCGACCACGGATCCCGCACCTGCGCCTGCTCCGAGCGTTGACCCCGCACCGATGCCGACGCCGTTCCCCGCACCGACGACGGATCCGGCGCCTGCTCCGGCTCCCTCTCCGACCGCGGACCCGGCCCCGGCACCCGCGCCGAGCGCTGAGCCTG
>NZ_JASONN010000320.1:0-269 GCF_030217285.1 Pauljensenia sp. UMB3104
TCCGTACCATGGGTAACAGTGCATACAAGGTTAAAGCTACAATTGCTGTCTTGTTACCAATTCCTGTAATTGAAATCAAAATCCCTAAAAGGGCAATAGAGGGAATTGTATAAAGAATATTCACTATTCCGATAACGACACCAGCCCAGCTTTTTTTGAAACTGATGAAAATTCCAAGCCCAACTCCCAAAATTAAAGCAAGTAAGATAGACAAACCCGATATCCAGACATGATCCCAGATAAGACCTAACAGAAACTGCCATTGATTG
>NZ_JASONN010000321.1:0-269 GCF_030217285.1 Pauljensenia sp. UMB3104
CGTCATCGTCTGGCAGATCCTCAAACGTCGTATCCGCGAGCGCTTCCCTGACAAGGTGATCCCGCGCGGCTCGTGGTTCTACGCTTTTTCACGCATGCTGATGGCACGCCGCTGGCGCTCGCCGGCTCCTCAGGTGGGACGCGGCGAGTTCCCGAAGGGGTCGAAGAAACAGAAAGACTAGTTCAGGGCCAGGGCGCGGTTCATCGCGCCCGGCCACGTCGGCCCTTCGAAGACGAATGCGCTGAATGCTTCAACGAGGTCGGCACCGG
>NZ_JASONN010000322.1:0-269 GCF_030217285.1 Pauljensenia sp. UMB3104
TCGTCAGGGCGTGCATCATGAGGTATTGGTCGTAGCGGCAGCGGCGCAGGTCCGCCCAGCCGAAGGTACGGCCGCGCGGCAGGACGTTGCGGTAGCGGATGACGGCCTTGACCGACTTTCCCTGCTTGTCGTAGACGTAGTTGGTGACGAGCATGTCCAGGTCGCGGCCGGCCTCGCGCTCCTCGCGCAGGACGTCGAGGACGGCGTTCGTGGCGCGCCGGTCCAGCCAGTCGTCGGAATCGACGACGCGCACGTGCGTGCCAGTGGCG
>NZ_JASONN010000323.1:0-269 GCF_030217285.1 Pauljensenia sp. UMB3104
GCGAAGGTGGAGCCGGTGCGCGCTGTCGGCCCGCCCGCTGTGGGTGGATGAGCTCCGCGTGCGGGCGCACGCGAGTGTATGAGCTCCACGCGCGGCCATACGCGGGTGTGGCGCTCACCACGCGGATGGGTACAATATCCCCATGGAAAATGCATCGAATGATGCACGAAGAGAAAGCGAGGTGCGCGATGCCCACTGTGAAAATCAAGGACGTCACCTTCGGCTCCGGGCCGACGAAAATCCTCGTGTCCATAACGCCCGCCAATGGT
>NZ_JASONN010000324.1:0-269 GCF_030217285.1 Pauljensenia sp. UMB3104
GCGGGTATTGCGCCCCGGTGGCCTGCATTTGACGATGGCCATGCTTGAACACGCCCAGCTGGCCAATGCGGACGTGGTGGAATTCGCCCCCGGCCTGGGCCGAACCGCGGAACTCATTATCGCCCAGCCCATTCACTCCTATACCGGAGTCGATCAGGACAAGAATGCGGTGACCCGCGTCAGGGGGATCGTTGAAAAAGTGGGCGGCGTCGTCGTTAATTCCACCGCGCAGAAATCTGGACTTCCCGAGGCAAGTGCGGATGTGGTCG
>NZ_JASONN010000325.1:0-269 GCF_030217285.1 Pauljensenia sp. UMB3104
GCGCACGCCAAAAAGGAATATGGCACGTACAAGACGCAGACGAACACAACCTCGGCCGCGTCCCCGTAGTACCAATAATCAACCGGCGACGCACCACCACCCAATACGGGCGCTCCGAAATGAGCGACGTAATCCCCCTAGCAGACGCAGCCGCACGCACCCTAACCAACCTACAAGTCGCAGCCGAAGCACTAGCGGTGCCTAAGCGTTGGGCTACAGGGGTTAAACCTGCTGATTTTATGGATAAGGGCGGGAAGATTCTGCCGAAG
>NZ_JASONN010000326.1:0-269 GCF_030217285.1 Pauljensenia sp. UMB3104
CTTGGCAAGGTCGGTGGGGTAGCGGGTCGAACGGCCAGACGTTGGTCCGGTTGTGAAGCCAATCTGGTTGTTCACGATCACGTGGATCGTGCCACCGGTCTTGTAACCGGTCAGCTGGCTCATGTTGAGGGTTTCCTGGACAACACCTTGGCCAATGAACGCGGCGTCGCCGTGAACCAGAACAGGGATAATTGGCAGGCTTTCATCGCCAAGCACTTCCTGCTTGCCGCGGACAATGCCTTCGAGGACGGCGTCGGCGGCCTCGAGGT